>JALSUN010000075.1 GCA_027061425.1 Helicobacteraceae bacterium | reverse complement strand
ACCGCCGGTTAACCGCCGGATACCGCCGGATACTACGGAACAAGAGCAGAAAATATTAGAATATATTGTC
Organism: Helicobacteraceae bacterium; assembly: GCA_027061425.1. Classification (GTDB taxonomy): domain Bacteria; phylum Campylobacterota; class Campylobacteria; order Campylobacterales; family Sulfurimonadaceae; genus Sulfonitrofixus. The sequence goes on along the minus strand of JALSUN010000075.1, from coordinate 12,065 downwards.
GAGAACACTATGATTACGTCCAAGATCGTAGAGTCGCTGTTAGAGGTTAAAGACAGTCGTGCAAAAGAGTTGCTTCGAAACTTATCTAATCGAAACCTCATTGTAAAACAAGGGCAGGCACGAAGTACACATTATACACTGGGAGAAGCTGATGATTAACGAAGACCAGGTAGAACAGTTAGCCATAGAGTGGTTTGGTGAGTTAGGGTATGACTACCAACATGGCTACGAGATCAGCCCTGACAGCGATGCTCCTGAACGAGAAAACTACCAAGAAGTACTTCTTCTGAAACGGCTACATACAGCGCTTAGTAAACTTAACCCAACACTTCCCTCTTCTGCCATAGACGAAGCGATCCACATACTCCAAAAGCCACAACACACCTCTCTCATACAAAACAATCGTGCCTTTCAAATACAACTATTGCAGGGCATCGCCGTTGATGTTAGGGTAAAAGATGAATGTAAAGGTGAGAGAGTAAAACTCATAGACTTTCACAACATAGCCAACAATGACTTCTTGGTGGTCAACCAATTCACCGTCAAAGGCACCAAAGGCAACCGCCGACCTGACCTCATAGTCTTTATAAACGGCATACCTGTCTCAGTGATAGAGCTGAAAAACCCTGCTGACGAGAATGCAGATATATTTAAAGCCTATAACCAACTGCGAACCTATAAAGATGAGATAGAGGATCTGTTTGTCTACAATGAAGCGATGGTCATTAGTGATGGTATCAATGCCCGTGTAGGTTCGCTTACTGCTACTGATGAGCGATACATGCAGTGGCGGACTATTAAAGATGAGACCGATAAGCCACTCTTGGAGTATGAGCTGGATACCCTCATAAAAGGCTTTTTTGACAAAGAATACTTCCTGGACTACATTCAGAACTTTGTACTTTTTGAAGATGATGGCAAGAACATCATAAAGAAGATAGCTGGGTACCATCAGTTTCATGCGGTAAGAGCTGCGGTTGACTCTGTTATGCAAGCCTCTCTGAGTGGGAGTAAACGCGGGGGTGTCGTTTGGCATACCCAAGGGAGTGGAAAGTCCATCAGTATGGCTTGTTTTGCAGGGAAAGTAACGAAGCAACCTGAAATGAAAAATCCTACACTTTTAGTTGTGACTGATAGAAATGACTTGGACGGTCAGCTCTTTGCTACCTTTTCAAGTGCGAAGATGCTACTGGGACAAGAACCTGTGCAGATAGACAGTGTGGATGATCTTCGAGAGACATTAGAGAACAAACCCTCAGGTGGGATCATATTTACAACCATCCAAAAATTTGCCTTGAAAAAGAGTGAGAGCCATTTTCCTGTGCTGAGTGAGAGAAGTAACATCGTAGTGATCGCAGATGAGGCACACCGTAGTCAGTACGGGTTCGATGCGGTGTTGAACTCTGAGACGGGAGCCTACAAGTACGGATATGCGCAGCACCTTAGAGATGCCATACCTAATGCAACGTTTATAGGATTTACAGGAACACCTATCGAGAGTGAAGATAAAGATACTCGGGCTGTATTTGGAGAGTATATCTCCGTGTATGACATAGAAGATGCCGTTGCTGATGGTGCTACTGTGCCTATATACTATGAGAGCAGATTGGCAAAGTTGGACTTAGATTCTGATGTGTTAAAAGAGATAGATCAGGATGTGGGAGAGCTTGTTGAAGATGAGGAAGCCAGTGATGCTGAGAAGTTCAAGAGTAAGTGGAGTGCCTTGGAAAAGCTGGTGGGTTCTAAACCGAGAATAGAACAGGTGGCCCGTGACTTGGTAGAACATTTTGAAGATAGGATAGCCACTATTGATGGCAAGGGGATGATCGTCGCAATGAGTCGTCAGATAGCGGTTGAACTCTATGACGCTATTGTAGCACTAAGACCTCAGTGGCATAGTGAAGATCCAACCAAGGGTGCTATCAAAGTCATCATGACGGGAAGTGCGAGTGACAGCGAGAAGTTACAAAAACACATCTACAATAAGCAGACTAAGAAAGCCTTAGAGAAGCGGATCAAAGATGAGAATGACGAGCTGAAACTGGTTATTGTGAGAGATATGTGGCTGACGGGGTTTGATGCACCGAGCATGCACACGATGTATATAGACAAACCGATGAAGTCTCATAACCTTATGCAGGCCATAGCGAGAGTCAACCGTGTGTTTAAGGACAAAAAAGGCGGACTTGTTGTTGACTACATCGGGATTGCCAATGAGCTTAAACATGCGCTGAAAACCTATACAGGTGCAGGTGGAAAAGGCAGAGGAACGATAGACACCGCCGAAGCACTCGCTGAGATGTTAAAGCGACTCGACATTGTGAGCAACATGTACCATGGGTTTGATTACAGTGCGTACCAGACACAAGCACATAGGCTACTTGCTCCAGCTGCAAATCATATACTTGGGCTTGAAGATGGAAAGAAACGCTACTTGGATGAAGTGTTGGCACTTACAAAAGCCTTTAGTCTGTGTGGAACGCTCGATGAAGCGAAAGCCCACAAAGAGGAGATCGCCTTTTTTCAAGCAGTCAAATCAATCATCCAAAAAGCAGGAAGAACAGCCAGTGGTAAGGACGATCCCAACAAGGCGATTAAGCAGATCATAGACAATGCACTCATCTCTGAGGGTATAGAAGATATATTTTCGCTTGTAGGGTTAGAAAAGCCCAATATCGGCATCCTCTCTGAAGAGTTCTTGGAAGATGTAGCGCATATGAAGCACAAAAACTTAGCGGTGGAGCTACTAGAAAAGCTACTCAATGATGAGATCAAAGCCAAAAGCAAAACAAACATCGTCCAAGAGAAGAAGTTTAGTGATAGACTCCAAGCGACACTGGGCAAGTATCATAATAGAGCCATAGAAACGGCGAAAGTCATAGAAGAGCTTATCCAGATGGCGAAGGACTTTGCAGCCGCTACGAAGCATGGAGAAGAGTTGGGACTGAACTTTGATGAGTTGGCTTTTTATGACGCTCTTGCTGAAAACGAATCCGCTATGAGAGAGATGGGTGATGAGGTTCTAAAAAACATCGCCTTGGAGTTGACGAAGAAACTACGCAACAGCATCAGTGTAGACTGGCAAAAGCGAGAGAGTGTCCGTGCGAAGATGCGCAACATGATCCGTATCATACTCAGACGTTTTAAGTACCCGCCTGATGAGCAGATGGAAGCGATAGACATGGTGATGAAACAGGCAGAAGTGCTTAGTGATGAATGGAGTCAAGATGAATATGACCTACCTGCGAAGGCTTATGCTATTAACAACACCATCCAACCTGATCAACTGGCTGCTGACAAGGGAGAACCTTATGGCGAAGGAGACGACTAGAGTTTAGACGTTGTAGTAAGTAGCCTCTGGATGATAGACAACCAAAGCAGAGGTAGACTGTTCCGGATGGATCTGAAAAGTCTCTGAAAGCTCTATGCCAAACTCTTCTGGCTTCAGAAGGTCGAACAAAGGACGGTTGAGTTCAAGGTCTGGACAGGCTGCGTAACCAAATGAGTAGCGGGCTCCTTGGTATTTGCTCATCTGTACATCTGAAAGGCGTGAGCCTTCATTGTCAGAGATGTTTAGGTCAAGTCTTATCTGCTTATGTGCGATCTCTGCGAGTGCTTCGGCCAACTCAACACCTAACCCATGTACCATGTAGTACTCTGTAAACTCACCTTTGTCATAGAGGGTTCTTTCGTAGTCACTCAGTTTTGAACCGGCACTGACACAGGTCATGGCAAGCACATCATGACGGTCACTGTGGAAGAAGTCGGAAAGAGCACGGTGGGGTTGTTTGCCTTGACGAGGGAAGGTAAACTGTTTTTCAGCGCGTCCTATAACATGTTCAAGTGGTTCTCTGTTAATTTCGTCAGGATTGTTCCATCCTTCACTCTCATCAAAGACCAAAAGTGTGGTGTCATCTGAACGTACTGGCCAGTAACCATAAATAATGGTCGAGTCAAACAGCCCCTCATCCAAAAACTGCTTTTTAAGACGATCAAAGGCTGGCCATAAAAGCTCATCGACTTGTTTTTCTGCCGCTTCTTTGCTCATACCTTTACCGTTATATCCCCAGCGTTGTCTAAAGAGCATGCGGTGGTTGATCCACTCAAAGGCCATCTCTAGCTGTGCCTCTGTTAGCTCGATTACGCGGCGTCCCCAAAATGGTGGTGTTGGTACACGAACATCACGGCTTGGCATCTCAAGTTCTTCAAATGGAGGGATGATCACCTCTTTTTTCTCTTTTTTGACCTTCTCTTCACCCGCTTTACCATGGAGGTTTGTGTCTAAGTTCCCCGCTTCAATACGGCTCATCGCCGTTACCCCATCAAAGGCATCTTTACAGTAGAAGATCGGACCGTCATAAAAAGGACGACAGAAGTCATCAATGAATGTACGGGTCAGTGCCGCACCGCCAAGAAGTACAGGGACGGTGATGTCAGCGGCTTTCATCGCTTCAAGGTTTTCTTTCATTACTTGTGTTGACTTCACAAGAAGACCACTCATACCAATCGCTTGTGCATTGGACTCTTTTAGGGTCTCTATGTAGCTCTCTAAGGGTACTTTGATACCAAGGTTGATAACTTTATAACCATTGTTGGAGAGAATGATGTCCACAAGGTTTTTACCCACATCATGAACATCCCCTTTAACCGTACCAAGAACTAAAGTCGTGTCGACTGCCTTGTCGATCTTAGGGAGGTAAGGATTCAGATGATCCACTGTCTTTTTCATGGTCTCCGCACTTTGAAGTACAAAAGGCAGCTGCATCTGCCCTGAGCCAAAGAGCTCTCCGACAACCTTCATGGCGTCGATCAAGATCTCATTGACTATTACCTCTGGCTTGATCTTATGACGTGCCTCTTCAACAAGAGGGATCATACGGTCTTTGTCACCATCCATAAGCAGTTTAGCGATCTTCTCTTCTGTGCTCATAGCGAGGTAGGCTTCATCGACCTCTTCACTGTTGGCCTTGGCATTTTTGTCAAAATAGTCGATGAACTCAAAAAGTGCTTCACCGTTTGGCTTTTTGTCAAAGAGAAGGTTGTTACAGATATCTTGGTCTTCTTGGGTCATTTTGTTAAGGGGAATAATATGTTTAACGTTAATGATAACGGTACTAAGACCTGCTGCAATACAGTGGTTTAAGAAGATGGTGTTTAAGTAAGGTCGTGCATCTTTGTCAAGACCAAATGAGATGTTGGAGAGACCCAGTGTTGTCCCCACTTCAGGATGACGGTTGGTTAACTCATTAATCGCGTCTATCGTCTGTATCGCCGCGTCGCGGTACTCTTCATCACCACTTCCAACCGTAAAGGTCAGCAGGTCAAACACAAGGTCTTCAGGGTTGAGACCATGTTTGTTGACCGCTAGGTCATAGATGCGCTCCGCTACTTCTATCTTACGTTGCGCTGATTTGGCCATCCCCACTTCGTCGATGGTGAGACAGACAAGTGATGCACCAAACTTTTTTGCCAAGTGACAAACCGCATCAAATTTTTCGATGCCATCTTCGAGGTTTACAGAGTTAATGATGGGTTTACCACCAATAAGTTTCAGTGCAGTCTCAATGCCCAGGGTCTGTGTGGAGTCAACCATCAAAGGCAGTGGTATCTTTTGTGCATAAAGAGCTGCAACTGCATTCATGTCCTTGGTCTCATCACGTCCAGCAAAACCAACAGAGAGGTCGATGGCATGGGCACCAGCACGTACTTGTTGCTGTGCCACGGAGAGTGTTCCCTCATAATCTTCTGCAAGTAAAAGTTTTCTAAAGGCTTTTGAACCGGTAGCATTTGAACGTTCGCCAATAAGCAGCGGTGCAGGGTCTTGAACGAGAGGTGTGCTGTTGAAAAGTGAGGCTAAAGCATTAGCTTGAGAGCCTGAAGCAGGTTTTGGTGTTAAGGGTGTCACACGGTTAGTCAAGGCACGGATATGTTGCGGGGTTGTTCCACAGCATCCTCCCAAAAATGAGACACCATCAAAGGCCATAAATGCTTCTTGACGGTCTGCAAACTCGTCGGGTCCCATAGGGTAATAGCTGTACCCGCCACGGTTTTGTGGGAGGCCGGCATTGGCATGAACCGAGATAGGTCTGCCCCAAACTTCTGAGAGGGTTTTGACATGTTTGAGTACCTGTTCCGGACCCGTTCCACAGTTGAAACCGAGAGAGAGAATGTCAAATGGCTCTAAGATGGTCGCAACCGTCTGCGCATCGGTACCGATAAGCATAGAACCTGCAAGTTCTATGGTAACAGAGACCATGACAGGTACTTCAGTATTTCTGCTTTTATTGGCAGCTTCACAAGCGTGTAGTGCAGCTTTGATCTGTAGCGGATCCTGACAGGTCTCTAAGATGAAAACATCGCTCCCACCATCAATGAGGGCTTCGGCACAGACTGTATAGCCTGAGAGCATCTGGTCGTAATGCATGTGACCTAAAGAGGGGAGTTTAGTTCCTGGACCGATAGAGCCTAAGACATAACGTGGATGTTCTGGTGTACTAAACTTGTCACACATCTTTTTAACCACTTCAGCCCCTGCGCGGGCAAGCTCATAAGCACGGTCTCCGATCTGGTACTCATCCAAGACCCAGTCAAAAGCACCAAAAGTGTTGGTGGTGATGAGGTCTGCCCCTGCGGTAAGGTAGGCACTAAAGATACTCTCTAAGACTTCGGGACAGGTGACATTTAGAAGTTCATTACACCCTTCATTACCTTCCCAAGCACTTTCCGGGATCTGGTCATCTTTGTTTTGCAGTTGGGTTCCCATGGCACCGTCGATGATAAGGGGACGTTTTTTGATCGTTTCTAAAATTTGTTGTTTTACGCTCATGATATTTCTCACATAAAGTAGGTATTACATTTTTGTGCACCACTCATTAAGCAGACCACAAAAATGTAGACTCTTATTTTAACAAAACGGAGCATAAAGAGGGGTGAGAAGGGTTTTTAGTGTAGATTTGTATGGCAGATTTAAGCGTAGTACGATTAAATTTTTTTGTATGCTTTTATCATGTAGTTAATCCACTAGAGAAGAGAGTTCCTCTGTGCATGCCAGTTATAGATCACTTCAATTTGTTTGTAAGTTTCAGAGATTGAAGAGTCTCAATAGGTCACTGTACTCTCCATAAATAACAGAGAGTACAACCCAAGTAAGGATGAAGTTTAGATATCTTTTAGTGATTGTGTCCATGAAACCATCGCGTCGTGTGCCACTGGGTTGGGTGCTTTTAAGAATGAGATGACATACTCATCTTGAAGCTCTGCAATCCCGATCGCACGTGGTCTGACTGCAAGAACCTCCGGGTCAGCGAGATCTTTTCCAAAACAGCACAGAACCTCTTGTGCATCAAGGATATGAGGAGCGATAACACCATCTTCTAATGAATTGGTATGTTTATAGTGATCAAAAACACCAATATAGGTAGCCACTGGATGCTCTTTTATTTTGAGCTCATAGTGTGCCATGATAGCTTGAATGTTAGGCATAGAGGTCTCACTCTTTTTGAGTGTCATTGTGTAGATAGGGTATTCGTTCTTAAACTGTTTTGCTTGCATTTTATTTCCTTTTGGTTGGTTTGAATGTTAAATCAATATATATTCTATCACTATTTGTTAAACCTTCACGGTCACAGGCAACTTCGCTACAGTTTCGTTCATGTATTGAGAATCTTCAGTTTTCTATTAATGTCCAAGCCGGCGTCGGTACTTCACACATCGACTTTAGTTTCGTTCGCCAAAAAGCCCAGAAATGGGCTTTTACTAGAGTCCCCTTTTTGTGGTACTTCGTACATCACCTTCAGGTTCGAACGCTAAAAATGACACGCAGGTGTCATTTTTTTAACGTGTTCTCACATTCCCGGTAATCGGGGGATTTTTCCTAGTTTGGTGTTGCGGCAGTACCATCCCCACCCTTTTTTCATCATGTGACCTACGAAAGGCATTGGAACCATAAAGGCTTTTTTGTTATCTCTAAAGACAAAGCCTGCTCCATCACCTGTGTCCATGACACATAAGATGTTGAGGTGCTCGATGTAGCCTTTACGCTCCTGTGAACCACTGTCACGTTTTTGGATGTTAAAGGCGACATTTTTAGCCATGACTTCAGCAACATGTCCCTGCTTGGCACGCCATTCTGGACCTTCTAAGGCAGCCGTATCACCTATAGCATAGACATTAGAGACCTTCTCATCAATAGTGACTTCACAGTAGTCATTAACAGTGACAAAACCTGCCTCATTGGTTGGAAGATCAGAGGTGGTGACCACTTCATGTCCTGTTCCTGCCGGGATAAACATGGTAAAGTCTGACTCTAATTTACTGTCATCTTCGAAAACAACACCATCTGCCTCAAAACGTTTGATCTTTTTTCCAAACTGTTTGTGAAGCTCCTGCTTTTCAAACATTTTATCCATCATGTCCAGTGCCTGATCTCCCATGCGTGCACCCGGTTTTGCCATGGGTGCAAAAAAAGTGAGTTCGAACTTGTCACGGATCCCTTTTTTCTTTAACATATTATGAACATTGAACATCAATTCAAAACCGGGACCACCACGTACAGCAGAACTGTCCTTTGGGTTTCCACCAAAGCCCATAGCGATCTTTCCACTGCCTTTGGCGATGAGTTTGTCAAGAGCATCTCGGATCTCAAGGGACTGCTTCGGTGCTGCACAAATAGAGAGCGTGTTCTCCATACCTGGGTGTTTCATTTTCTGTGCACCTAAGGCAACAATTAGGTAGTCATAATCATCGATGACTGTTCCAGAAGCAAGTGTGACACGGTTCTCTTTTGCTGCGATCTCACTGACACCATCAACAACGAGTTTAAATCCATGTGCTTCTTGCAATTCTTTAAGATCAACACAAACATCTTTAAACTCTGCCCCATGGGTCGGAACCCATATGGAGGTAGGGTAGATATAAAAGTAGTCACGATCACTGACCAATGTAACCTCATAGTCTGCTTTACAGAGATAAGCTGCCGCATCCACACCTGCAAAACCACCACCAAGAATTAGAACTTTTTTTGCCATCTTTTACTCCTGTGCTACAATGTAGAGATCAATTAAAGATTACTGTACATTATAAAAATTATTATAAAGACATGATACATCAAATTGACGGTAAAAGTCAATGTATGAAATGGTTTATTCGTCAAAAAAGGAGTAAAATGCGCATTTTAGTAGCAGGTATTGGTGGAGTTGGTGGTTATCTTGGCGCAAAATTGTGCGCGCTTGATGAAGAGGTTCTTTTTCTAGCGCGTGGTACACATGCTGAAAAGATAGAAAAAGAGGGACTTTTAGTAGAAGAAGATGAAGGTAGTTTCACGGCGTACCCAGCTAAGGTTGTCACAGCAGAGACATTAGCGGGAGCGGTAGATGTTCTGTTTTTATGTGTCAAAAGTTATGACATAGAAGAGACCATCATATCTTTAAAACCGTATATCACTCAAGAGACTGTGATAGTGCCTTTTGCAAATGGTGTGGGGCATCAAGAAGAGATAGAACAGCTGGTAGATGCGAAGGTGTTGCATGGAGCGATGTATATATTGGCGCATAAAAAGGGTGCAGGTCATGTGGTTAAAAAAGGGAAAGTGTTTATGGCACTTTTTGGACATGATGTCTATCAGGCAGAGTCAAAAGTGGTTGCAGAACTCTTTGAAAAAATGGGTCTGCGCTACAAGATGCGTGCAGATATAGAACCTTTGGTCTGGAAGAAATACCTCTTTATCAGTACCTTTGGAGCGTTGACAAGCTATTTTGATACCACGATAAGAGAAGCATATGACCTGCATGAAAATTGGGCGCGTACTTTAATGTTAGAGATCTCAGAAGTGGCACAGACAAAAGGTGTCTTTTTAGAAGACGTGGTAGAAAAATCACTCGAGAGTGCGTCTAAGGTACCTTTGGATGCTTCAAGTTCTATGCATCTTGATTTTCAAAACAGAAGAAAAACGGAAGTTGAAACCCTCTGTGGATACATTGTGAAAGAGGGACAAAAAGCGAGTATCCCAACTCCTTTAATGGCAAAAGTATATGAGAGACTCAAAAAGAGGTAATCTACTATTTTTAGCCAAGTAAACATCTACAGCGCCTTAAAAAAACTTTCTGTTTTTAAAAGTCATCAGAACAGTAGGGCAACTAAAGCCAAAAATGTGCATAATCCTTGAAAAAAAGAGGAAGTTATAGATGGCAAAGATACAAAAGGCACTGTTAGGTGGAGGATGTTTTTGGTGTATAGAGGCGGTGTTTAATCGTGTTAAAGGTGTCTCGTCTGCGATTAGTGGTTATGCAGGTGGTGCAAACCCTAATCCAACCTATAGAGATATCTGTACGGGAACAACGGGTCATGCTGAGGTTGTTGAGATCACTTTTGATGCTGATGTTATCTCTTTTAATGACATCTTAGAAATATTTTGGGAGATCCATGATCCTACCTCTCTTAACTGCCAAGGTGCAGATCGTGGTACCCAGTACCGTTCGGTGATTTTCTATCTTGATGAGACACAAAAACAAGAGGCGATGGCTTCTGCTCAGGCATTGCAAAAAGGGCTTCGTGACCCTATAGTCACCGAACTCTCTCCTGCTCCAGAGTTTTTTGAAGCAGAAGCATATCATCAAGATTACTATGCTATCAACCCTAATCAAGGTTATTGTCAAGCAGTAGTAGCACCGAAAGTACAGAAGTTTATGATGAAGTTTAGTGACAAAATAGCAGATTAATGATGTTTGAGACAGGGTTCTTAGGAACACACGCACCATTTTTTATGGATGTGATGACACTCTATTTTGCGTTGCTCCCTTTTCTTCTTGCCTATTCTGTCTCTTTTGCAGTGCATAAAAAGTTTGAAACCCATATACGCTCCCAACTTTTTATTTTTGGGTTCAGTATGTTTATGATACTCTTTTTTGAAGTGGGTGTACGTCTTGATGGTGGGTTTAACGCTTACATGCAAGAGAGCCGTTTTCCATACAGTGCCGTGCTCTTGTACCTCATAGTCCATGTTGTTTTTGCTTTATTAACTGTGGTGGTTTGGGGTGCAACAGTTTATAGTGGGTATAAAGCTTATAAACAAGAAGGATTGCATGCACCATTTTTCATAGGACATAAAAAACGTGCACGATGGCTCTTTGTTGCCATCACTATTACCTCTATTATGGGCTGTAGTATGTATGGGTTGATGTTTCTTTAATTCCTTTACAAAAACTGTGAGACTTGAAGCGTCTCTCTTTTTTTTACACTTGTTTATGATTCTTCTGCTACACTTTCAAACTTTTATTTCTATACTATATATAGGAAACTGTTTTAAACTATAAAATTACGCCTTAAACAAGGAAAACATTTGAAATTAATTATTGTCGAGTCCCCTGCAAAAGCAAAAACGATCAAGAACTTCTTAGGTAAAGAGTATGAAGTTATCGCATCCAAGGGACATATACGTGACCTTCCTAAAAGTCGTTTTGGTATTAAAATTGATGAAGAGGCAAAGACCTTAACTCCTGAGTACAGCGTAGCAAAAGAGAATGCAGCCATTGTCAAGCAGATCAAAGAACTTGCGAAAAAAGCTGACACCATCTACATCGCGACCGATGAGGACCGCGAGGGTGAGGCGATAGGTTGGCATGTTGGTCACGCTATACAAAAAGTGACAAAAATAGACCCAGAGACCCTTCCAAGAATTGTCTTTCATGAGATTACAAAAACTGCTATTAACGCGGCACTTGAGAACCCACGTCTTATCGACATGGACCAGGTCAATGCCCAACAGACACGTCGTCTTCTTGACCGTATTGTGGGTTATAAGCTCTCTCCTTTATTGGCCTCTAAAATCCAAAAAGGCCTCTCTGCAGGTCGTGTACAATCTTCTACACTTAAGATAGTGATAGACAGAGAACGTGAGATCAAAGCATTTATACCTGTTGAATACTGGACTATAGATACTACCTTTGCACCAAATATCGATGCCAACCTCATAAAGTTCGAGGGTGAAAAGCTGTCTAAACTTTCTATAGAGACCGGAGAGCGTGCTAAGGCTATGACTGCGGTAATTAAGGGTGAAAAGTTTACTGTGG
>JALSUN010000074.1 GCA_027061425.1 Helicobacteraceae bacterium | reverse complement strand
GACTGCGTTATCGTGCGAGTTATGGACAAAATGCTTTAGCACACACCTTGGAAGTGGCCAACCTTGCGGGGATCATGGCTGCTGAAATGGGTGGTAATGCGACATTGGCTAAACGTGCAGGACTGCTTCATGACATTGGTAAAGCGATGACCCATGATTTTGAAGGTTCTCATGTAGATCTTGGAGCAGAGATCTGTCGTAGATATAACGAAGACCCTGTTGTCATCAATGCCATCTACGCCCATCATGGACAAGAAGAGATAGAAAGTGTAGAGTGTGGCGCAGTTTGTGCTGCAGACGCACTTTCCGCAGCACGCCCTGGTGCGCGTCGTGAGGTCTTGGAGAGTTTTGTGAAACGTGTAGGTGAGATAGAAGAGATCGCTTCTGCCAAACGCGGTGTCAAACAGGCTTACGCCATTAATGCCGGACGAGAAGTACGTGTTATGGTAAGTGCAGAGCTTATTAGTGATGACGAAGCAACGCTCTTGGCTAAAGAGATTGCAAAAGAGATAGAGTCTAAAGTCAGTTATCCTGGTAACATAAAGGTCAATGTTATCCGTGAAAGTAGGGCCATAGAGTACGCACAATAAATTTCCATGCTTATATGGAGTATAATAAAATGTAATATTTGTGATTTAAAAGTGATTTTTTTTGGTTATACTTGGTGTAAGCGAGGTATAGATAATGGATTATGTAACAATCACATCTCATATACAACATGCTAGAAAAGAGAATCGCAAGTGGTTAGACTACGCTAAAGCGCTCACTCGTGGCGAGCCTATCCCCGATGATGCCATCCCAGCACATCATGAAAGTTGCCTCTCATGTCAATGGCTTTATGATCATATAGATGAGATCACTAAACTCTATAATCTAAAATATAACATAGGTAATGAAGTGGACATGTTCTATTTTGACATTATGGAAGAAGTTGAAATACTTCGCTATACCCTGCACGAACAGTACATAAGAATTTTTCGCTCTTGTGTCCCTGAGCTTAACAACTCCCTTTTCTCTTTTATCTTTGAACAAGATGAGGAGAAGCATCTTTTTGATCTTGATCTTAACCGTGCTTATAGACGTCTTGTTGAGACAGAAAAACGTCTTGATGAAAAGTTACTTTTTATAGCTGAAAGTTTCTCTTCTACAGACTGTATTACAAGTGCTTAGTTCTTTATATCTTACTGGTATTTTATACATATACAGTTAAATCCACAACTAAACACTGAGACAAGTTTACATTATTTGAATATATTTATAAGTTATGATGACAATAAGTACGATAAAGTTAGAGACGAGGAGATTATGATGAACAAAAGTGATACTGTAGCACATTTACATGATGCCAAAAAAGCACATGTCAAGTGGATTCAACGTGCTAAAGCTCTGATAGAAGGTCTTCCTGTTGAAAAAGAGGCCATTCCTGTAGACTGTACTGAGTGTAAGTTTGGAGAATGGTTTTATGGAGATGGACAGAACTTAAATGCGATCCCGAGTATGGACTGCCTTCATGACATTGAGACACTACACTTTAAACTGCATGACATCTATATGAAAATTTTTAAGGTCTATTTTGGTGACTTGAACCGCTCCTTTTTCTCTAAACTTTTTCATTTTAAGCAGAAGGTGAGTGAACATGATAAAGAGATTGCTAGAGAGTATTATGATCAACTTTTAGAAGTGTCACATAACTTACTAGAGGTGATAGACAGACTTGAAAGACGCCTGCACGCGATGTCGGCGAACACCTTTGAAGAGAGTGTCGCTTAGTCTATTAAGTTGGTGGTAAATTACTACTGCTTGATTTTAACTACAATAGCACCGCGAAGATCACCGAGTTTATAACCGGTGGCTTTGTCTTTAGGGTATGCACCACTAAAAAATGTAGAGAGTTTAGGATTTTTAGAGATGTCACCATGACATTTTAGGCAGACTTGCTTGTTAATAATTAAGGGTTTATAAAACTTATAAGTATCTACATTAACACGTTCTACAACATACGAAGGCAGGACAACTCCTGAGTCTTGGAGTGTCTCTAATGACTCTAAGATGCTTTTTTCATGTCCTATAGCGGCATTGGCACTGTTACGGTTTTTCAGTGAGATACGCTTGACACTCACATTTTTTCCATACTCTTTATCTACTCCAAGTGTAAGACTGTAGGCTTCGCTATTACAAAACTTGGCGGCATCTACAGGACCGCCCGCTTTCATATGCTTCTTCATGTTCATGCCTAAGGTCTTGAGCAGTGCAGATGAGACCTCTTGACCTTTTTTGACTACGGCATCATAGCTCTCTTGATTACTTTCGTAAGGGTTGGCCATTAGGGCAAGCGCTGTGGTGAGAAGTAGGGCTGTTTTTTTCATAATTATCCTTGAATTGTTGGTTTTTTAGTGTTCATCGTTGATCTCTGAATCATCATAGGGATCCATGTGGATAATGGTATGTACACGTTCATTTTCAAAAATCTCATCTAACCCCTCTTCGATCTTATCAGAGATGCGGTGGGCATCATAAAGAGAGATAGAGACCGTAAAAACGACATGAACTGTGATGAAGATATCGGAACCTGAGCGTCTGGTGGTGAGGTGGTGGTAGCCGTTTATATCACTAAGGCTCTTAAGATAGGTGTTGATCTTCTCTATCTCTTCTGCTTCTAATGAGATGTCAAGCAGCATTAAAAAACCCTCTTTGATGATGGGATAAGCAGAGTAGATCATGTAGATGGCGATAGCAACACCCAAAATAGGGTCAACGATCTGAATTTCTGTAAAATGGATAATACCTAGAGCAAGTAAGATGGCACCATTAGTATAGAGGTCTGTCTGATAATGCAGGGCGTCAGCACGGATGACAAGGTTGCCTGTCCTTTTTGCTATATGGATTAAGAAAAAGACCAATCCCGCGGTCAGAACGATAGACACGCCCATAACCATTAAAGAGAGGTCCATATAGGCGATAGGCTTAGGGTGAAGCAGCTTCTGTATGGCGTTATAAGCGATAAAGAGACCAGAAATAGAAATGATGGTCCCCTCCATCACCGCAGCAATGGCTTCGAGTTTTCCCCGACCAAAATTAAAGGTTTCATCTGCTTTTTTTTCAGACTGACTGAGGGCAAAGTAGTTAAATATAGAGACCAAGAGGTCTAAAAAAGAGTCTATAGCAGAGGCTAAAATGGCTATGGAACCACTCATAAGACCCACCACCATTTTGATGGTGACAAGTAGGGCCGCTGTTGATGAGGAGATTAGTGTTGCTTTTTTTTCGATTCGCATAGACGCAATTTTAACAAGCTTTAGCTAAAATACTACTACTTTGCATGAAAGATAATTATGGATTTAAATGCCCTGCGCAGTGAACGCGAAAAATGGATGACGTGGAAGAACATTAAACCACTTAGAGAGGCGCTAGAAGCACTTCCTGTAATCACAACAAAAACACGTTTAGAAGATGTTGTTGCCTTAGAAACAAAAGACCTTTTAAATGCAACTCAGATTAAAACAACAGCAAAACTAATGATGCCTTGGCGTAAAGGCCCTTTTAACATGTTTGGACTCTTTATAGACACCGAGTGGCAGAGTCAGATGAAGTACAACCTCTTACGACCGCACTTTAACTTAAAAGGCAAACGTGTCGCTGACATAGGTTGTAATAATGGCTATTATCTCTTTCGTATGCAAGAGGATAACCCTGCTGCATTGGTGGGGTTTGATCCTTCTGCACTGTATAAGACGCAGTTTGACTTTATAAACCATTTTGTAAAAAGTGACATTAAGTATGAGCTTTTAGGTGTAGAACATCTCCCTTTTTACGAAGAGAAATTTGACACCATTTTCTGTTTGGGTGTGCTCTACCATAGAAGTGATCCTGTAGCAATGTTAAAACAACTCTTTAAAGGGCTTGACAGCAGTGGTGAAGTGATCTTAGATACTTTTATGATAGATGGAGATGAGGAGATGGCACTCTGTCCTAAAGGCGCCTACTCAAAAATTCCTAATATCTATTTTGTACCGACCATTGCAGCGCTTAAAAACTGGTGTTTGCGTGCGGGTTTTAGTGGTTTCGAAGTGTTAGAGACCTCTGTGACCTCTTTGGACGAACAGCGTAAGACGGAGTGGATAGAGGGACAAAGTCTTGAGGACTTTTTATATCCTGGAGACAACACCAAGACGGTTGAAGGGTATCCTGCACCCAAACGTGTCTATGTACGTCTCCTAAAAACACCCAAAGCAAAAGCATGAGGCAACTCTTCTTTATAGCTTTTTTTTCTAGTCTTTTCTTTGGAGGCTGTTCTTATGATCCTCCTCCACCTGTTGCTGTCAAAGAACGTCCTGTAAAAATAGACTATTTGACGCAGGTTAAACCTATTTTTGACAAACGCTGTGTCACCTGTCACTCTTGTTATAATTCTCCCTGTCAACTGAAGTTAAGCTCTTTTGAGGGTGCAGATCGTGGTGCTACTAAAGAACTGGTATATCAGGTAGAACGTTTAACGGCTCAAGACCCAACACGACTTTTTATTGATGCAAACTCTACACAAGAGTGGAGAACAAAAGGGTTTTACTCTGTAACGAAAAATAGTGCAGAGGGAAGTTTTAACAACTCTACCATGGCACATTTGCTCCATCAAAAGATGATAGAACCTATCTCTAAAGGAGATTATAGGCCTGAAATTGACGAACTGATGTGTGCACAAAATGGTGAAGAGGTGGCCGAATTTATAGATGATCATGCCAACAGAGGGATGCCGTATGGGTTTCCTGCGCTAAGTCATCATGAATACGAAACGGTACTGTTGTGGCTTCAACAAGGGGCCCATGGTCCGACACCAGAAGAAGAGAAGGCTCTCAAACGTCCAAGTGAACCTGCACAAGTGGCGATAGAGAAGTGGGAAGGCTTTTTAAACCAGCCAGATGCCAAGCATCAGCTCACCGCACGTTACCTTTATGAGCATCTCTTTTTAGCACACCTTCATTTCCCTCAAGCGCCTCAAGAGTTTTATGAAGTCGTGCGTTCTAAAACACCAAGCCCTGAGCCTATAGAAGTGGTGGCGACCGTACGTCCTTTTGATGATCCCGGAGTGAAAAATGTCTACTATAGAATCCGTAAGATCCACGCTACTATTGTCCATAAAACACACATCGTTTTTGAACTTGATGATGCGCAATATGCTTTAATCAATGAACTGTTTATAGAGACACCGTGGTTAGGCAGTGCCCATACAATGGATTACGATGCCGTACGAAGTGCCAACCCATTTTTAACCTATGCCCAGATTCCTGCGCGTTCACGTTACAAGTTTTTACTCCATAACAGTGAGTACATCACCCGCACCTTTATTCGTGGGCCTGTCTGTAAAGGACAGATCGCACTTAACGTGATCCATGACCATTTTTGGATTCTTTTTTTAGACCCTGAACATGACCTTACCATTCAAGACCCACAATTTATCACTGATCAGTCTAGCAACTTGAGCATGCCTATAGAAGAAGGGAGTTCTATGGGGATCTTTAGTACCTTTAGTGATCGCTACAGAGATAAATACGATGAGTATATGCAGGCTAAGGGAAAGTTGTATAAAAGAGATAATGCGACTATGGATATAGATGACATCTGGAGGGGTGAAAAGGCTACGGACACACCTGCCTTGAGCATCTATCGTCATTATGACAGTGCCAGTGTACTCAAAGGTGTGAGAGGACAACTGCCTAGAACGATGTGGGTGATGGATTATCCACAGTTTGAGCGCCTCTATTATGCCTTGGTTGCTGGTTTTGATGTCTTTGGAAACCTTTCACATCAGACCAATGTCCGACGCTACATGGACTTTTTACGTATGGAAGGTGAACTTAACTTTACTGCCTTTTTACCAGATGATAGACGCGAAGAGATCTTAAAGTCATGGTATATTGGTGATGATGCTTTTGAAGATTTTGATACGCAACGTCAACATGTTCAGAGTGGTGTTGTTTACAAAACAGAAGATGTGAAAAGAGAGTTTATAGAAAGAGTCGTTCATGAACACTTACTTCCTGCTACGAAGATAGATTTTGATGTGAACTATCTATATGTAGGTCAAAAGAAACCAAAGTATTTACCTACAGATTACAATAGTGATAAAGACTACATTCATGCACTGCATGTTGTCTCCAAGCCAGGTAGTGCCTTTATGAAGCTTATAAACGGTGCAAACTCTAACCTAGCACTTATCAGAGTTGTTCGTCCAGATGCTAATGATACGGTAGTAAGTATTGTGATCAACCGCTGGCATGACAATGTCAACTCACTCTTTGGAGAAGAAGACCGTTTAGATGCTTCTAAAGATACGGCAGACTTTTTAATAGGAAGTGTAGGCTCTTACCCCAACTTTTTCTTTGTGGTGAAAGAGGAAGACCTTCCTGACTTTTTTGACCTTTTGGAAAACTATAAAGATACACCAGAGTATGTTGGAAAACTTCTACAATATGGTGTTTCACGGAACCGTTTTGATTTCTGGGAGCATTATGACTGGTTCCAAAAGCACTTTGACAGAGCAGAGCCTGTAGAAGCTGGGATGTATGATCTCAACCGCTATTATTATCGTGCTTGGTAGTCTTAGTGATAGTATTAGCTGAGCTATTTCAGCCAATCCATAGAATAATCTGCTAAAATCGCGTCCATAAATTACAGGGGAAAACCCTACAAGAGGAATTATTATGGCAATTGCTGAAAATCAAGTTGTATCAATCGAGTATGAAGTAAAAGACGGAGACACTGTTGTTGACTCTAACGTTGGTGGCGCGCCACTAGTATTTATTTATGGTAAGGGTCAGATTATTCCTGGTCTTGAGGCTGGTATTGCTGACATGAACATCGGTGACAAGGGCGACGTTCTTGTAAAACCAGAAGACGCTTATGGTGAGTACAATGAAGAAGCACAGCAGACTGTTCCTAAAGAGCAATTTGCAGGTATCGAGCTTGAAGTTGGTCAGACACTTTATGGTCAGGGTGAAGATGGCGGAACAGTACAAGTGACTGTTAAAGAGATCGGTGAGGAAGATGTTACTGTTGACTTCAACCACCCATTAGCTGGTAAGACACTTATGTTCACTGTTGCGGTTAACAACATCCGTGAAGCAACTGCTGATGAGATCCTTTCTGGTGTACCTGCTGAGAACGCTCCTGCTGAAGGTGAGTCATGTGGTACAGGCTGTGGCTGTCACTAATTTTTTAGGGACTTCTCGTGCTTCAAGTGAAGCATTTAAAACGGCAAACCTTCTAAAAACCCTTACTGTAAACGCCCTTGTTTATGGTGAGACTGGAACTGGTAAGTTTACACTTGCCAGTTACATCCTTCCTAACGCTCCTGTACACTCCTGTGAAAATTTTGATGAACTTATAGACGCCGTTCGAAACAACAGTGAACTCATTATTACCCACATAGAAAACGTTGCGAACTTAAAACGTCTTTTGGAGACGATAACCCTCTCTAAAACACGTGTTGTTGTGACAAGCAGTGATACCAACATGGATGAACTGCTTAAAGATGCTTTTAGTGTTCGCATCCACATCCCACCTCTTAGTGAACGGTTAGAAGATGTCAAACCCCTGCTTGAGATGTTTTTACAAGAGGCAAACACTATTTTCGGTGAGGAGAGAGCTTTTGACATGCCTACTTATGAGTTGGACTTGAGTAAAAATGCCATCTCTTTAAGAAAGCAGCTCTTTTTGCATTATCAGTTTAGTAATATCGCGGAAAATGATCTGATGGGCATTATGGAACAGTATCTCACTGGAAAGTTAGGCTCTAAAAATGATTATAGAAACTTCTTGCATCTCTATGAAGTTCCCTTGATTAGAGTAGGATTAAGAACGTTTAAGTCGCAGTTAAAACTTTCAGAAAAGCTGGGTTTAAATCGTAATACACTGCGTAAGAAGATTGCAGAACACGAACATTTCGGACTTGAATGAGTCTTAAGTCAAGAGCAGTTGACTGTTTTTGTCTTAACACTTCAAAATAAAAAGGATAACAGATGAGTAAAAGAGTAGCAATGATATTTCCCGGTCAGGGAAGTCAGACTATAGGTATGGGTCAGTCATTTTACGAAAATTCAGATTTGGCTAAAGAGATGTTTGACAAGGCTGGAGCACGTATTGGTGTAGATTTTAAAGCCCTTCTTTTTGAAGAGAATGACAAAATCAATCAGACAGCATATACCCAACCAGCTATTTTACTTGTCAGCATTATCGCTTACAAACTCTTTCAAAACGAGTGTAATATCAAGCCAACACTTCTTATGGGACACTCTCTTGGTGAGATCACAGCGCTTTGTGCTTCTGGCGCGATAGATTATCTTGATGCTGTAGAATTAGTACATCAGCGTGGTACACTCATGCAAGCAGCCTGTGATGGCATCGAAGCCGGTATGATGGCGATCGTAGGTCTTGATGACGCGAGCATAGAGCAGATCTGTACAGATGCACGAAACAAAGAGAACAAAAGTGTCTGGCCTGCAAACTATAACCAAGATGGTCAGTTGGTGATTGCTGGTTTGAAGCCGGACTTGGCAAGTATGGAAGCGACATTTAAAGAAGCAGGTGCCAAACGTGCATTGCTTTTAAACATGTCAGTAGCAAGTCACTGTCCACTGCTTGCATCTGCACAGGCACCACTTAAAACAGAGTTAGAGCGTATGATGAACCACCCATTTGTTGCTCCTGTTATCTCAAACGTCACAGCAAAACCTTATGAGACCAAGCAACAAGCACTTGAACTCATCGCAGAGCAGTTAGTGAAGCCTGTTCTTTACAAGCAGTCTATTCTTGCGATTAAAGATGATGTTGACATGGCGATTGAGTTTGGAAACGGTGCACTTCTTAAGGGTATGAACCGCCGTATTAACAAAGAGATGCCGACGATGAACGTTTCTAACATGGATTCACTTGCTAAGGTCGTTGAAGCACTTTCATGAACCGATTTACTAAGGGGATAACCCTTGTTCAAAATGCCCCTAAACTTAACCGCAGTAATTTGTTAACTGCCTTAGAGACTATAGAAAAAACAGCAGAGACTTCTGATGTTATTGTTTTTTCAGAGCTTTCTCTCAATGGCTATATGTTGCAAGACAAACTCCAAGAAGATGCGTTTACGTTAGAAGCATTAACGTCGTTGAAAAAAGCAAGTGAACAGATCGATATCGTCATAGGTGTTGCTTTAAAAGAGGAAAGTGGTTTTTATAACAGTGCACTCTATTTCAGTAGAGGTAAACTAATTCATACTCACCATAAAGTCCACCTTCCTAACTACGGAATGTTTGAAGAGGCACGTTACTTTAGAGCAGGGCATCAGATCAAAAGTTTTGAGACCCCATTTGGTCGTGCTGCGATGTTGATATGTGAAGATCTTTGGGAGGTGAACCTTCTTGAAGATCTAGAAGATGAACATCCCGACTTCATCTATGTTTTAGCTGCTTCACCTGCACGTGGCTTTAGTGATGAAGGTTTAGAGATAGAGAAAACTTGGCACGAACTTCTTCAAAAAGCGGCGCAAGAGATGCAGGCTGTTGTCATCTTTGTTAACCGTGTAGGTTTTGAAGATGGGCTTGGCTTTTGGGGTGGTAGTCGCACGCTTGATGTGGATGGAGAGACACTGCACCAACTGCCCAAGTTTGAAGCAGTCACAAAAATAGTAAAAAGGTAAAATGTGAAAATAGGAATTATGGGCGCTATGCCCGAAGAGATCGCACCAATTTTAGAAGTGATTGGCAGTTATACACAAAAAGAGGTTGCTGATAACACCTATTATGAGGCTAACTATAAGGGTGTTGATCTTGTGATCGCGTACTCTAAGATAGGAAAGGTATTCTCTACACTGACAGCGAGTACCATGATCCACTATTTTGGTGTAGAGACCATGCTTTTTTCTGGTGTTGCAGGAGGGATTAACCCCCAACTCAAGATCGGTGACATGATCGTGGCTAAAGACCTCTGTCAACATGATCTGGATATTACAGCCTTTGGTCATCCTCATGGATTTGTTCCGGGTGGTTCTCAGTTTGTCAAGACAGATGAAGCCCTGTGCGAACTCGCTTTTGATGTGGCAAAAGAGTTAGACCTTGCACTGATAGAAGGGACCATCGCTACAGGTGATCAGTTTGTACACGACACCGAACGAAAAGAGTTTATAGAGAAGACCTTTAATGCTGACGCACTAGAGATGGAAGGTTCTTCTGTCGCTGTGGTCTGTCACGCGCTCAATGTCCCTGTCTTCATCTTACGTGCTATAAGTGATACTGCAGACACAGACGCCAGTTTCAGTTTTGAAGAGTTTATGGAAAGCTCAGCAAAGATCAGTGCTGCTTTTATTATGAAAATGGTTGAAAAGCTTGCGCGATAAAATCCCAACACTCACCCCTTCTAAAAAGATTATGAAGCAGTTGGGTCGTACCAACGGTAACTTTAAACTCATAGAAGAGGGCGACAAGATCTTGGTAGGTCTTAGTGGCGGTAAAGACTCATTGACCCTGATCCACGCACTTAAAGAGCAGCAAAGACGCGCCCCTTTTGACTTTGAATTTATAGCAGTGACAGTGGGTTATGGGATGGGTGAGAACTTTGACTATCTTAAAAAACATTGTGAAATGTACGGTATAGAACATGTGGTTCATGACACAAAGATCTATGAGACTGCCCAAGAGAAGATCCGTAAAAACTCTTCGTTTTGCTCTTTTTTCTCACGTATGAGAAGAGGTTCTCTCTACAGTGCAGCAGAGAAATATGGATGTAACAAGGTTGCTTTGGGACATCATTTAGATGATGCCGTAGAGAGTTTTTTTATGAACATGATCTACAACGGTCAGATGCGCGCGCTTTCTCCTATCTATAGAGCTGGAAACGGTCTGGTCGTTATCCGTCCGCTTATTCAGATGCGTGAACGCCAACTGCGGGCTTTTGCAGAAGATAGTGGTTTGGAGGCTATTGGTGACGAAGCTTGCCCTAGTATGCGCTTTGATGTCAAAATGCCTTTTGCTCGTGCTGAGATGAAAGAGATGCTAAAAGGTATGGAAGCAAAATATCCTGATATTTTCACCTCTATCAATGCCTCTTTTTCTAATATCTCTGATGAGAGTTTTTTTGATCCAGAGCGTTTTTTACTTTAAAATATAGATTAATTTTAGAGTATTAAGTATATAAAAAGAGATTTTGATATAATCTCACCAAATTTTAACTATAAGGTATGAATTATGAATATTACTCCAGATAAAGAGTTACTAGAAAATTCAGATATGATCGTTGTTGACATCCGTACTCCGGGTGAGTGGGCACAAAGTGGTATCGTTCCAGGTTCAAAAACAATTATGTTTTTTGATGAGCGTGGTGGCTATGACGCAGAGGGCTTTTTAAAGCAGATCGATGCACTTGGTGGTAAAGAGGCTAACATTGGTCTTATCTGTCGCACCGGTTCACGTACTGCACAGATCACAGGTTTTATGCATCAGCAGGGTTATACAAATGTGAAAAACCTGGTAGGTGGTGTGATGAAACTTATGGGTGAAGGTTACAAGATGGAGCCATACAAAGGCTAGTTGTTACGCTACTCGTTAAGTATCTAAATTTTAAGATGGGGAGTTTATGGTAATTTCTACCAGCGTCCCTATCTGTTAAATCCCTTCATTAATTCCCATCCGCTAAAATATTGCTATCTTCGAGACACTGGAACTCCATGACAAAGATCATCAAATATTTCATCTCTAACACCTCCTTAAACCATATGCTTCTCTTTGTATTACTTATGGCAGGTGTTTTAGCCTACATCAAGATCCCCAAAGAGATCTTTCCGGATGTGACACTCAACAAGATCATTGTTGCCGGTGTCTATGCTGGTGCAAGTGCCAATACCCTGGACAAGATGGTGGTGCGTGACATCGAAGATGACGTTGCTTCGGTGAGTGGGGTAAACAAGGTAGAGAGTGTTATTCGGCCGGGACGCTTCTCCATCATCCTGACCCTGGATGATCACAGCGACAGTTACGTCATACTCAACAAGGTCAAAGACAAACTGGCGAATGTCCGCCAAAATATCCCGCCGGATATGAACGAACCGGTCTCCTCAGTCATCGACCACAACAGAGATCTCATCAAACTTTCTATCGCTTCAAAAGAGAGCGATTTTGAGACGCTTCTTGAACAGGCCAAGCGGATCAAAA
>JALSUN010000073.1 GCA_027061425.1 Helicobacteraceae bacterium | reverse complement strand
TATGAAACAGGGGTACAACGTTATGCGTTGACCCTTAATGGTGGTTTAGAGTGGTGTGATTTTGACAAACGGTTTGGAGAGTATTTTGATGCTGATCTTGTACGTCCTATCAACCTCGAGCAGAAGTTCTACTTCTCCATTATGACCCACCCTCAAAACAGTATCACTGTCGTAGCGGGTTCCACCGGTTCAGGTAAGACACTTGTCGCTTTGCAGGCAGGTTTGGAATTGGTCAAAGAAGGCATTATAGAAGGTATTGTCTACTCTCGCAACACCGTAACGGCTACGGATCAGCAAGCAGAATTGGGCTTTAGAAAAGGGGATCAAGACCAAAAACTTGGCTACTTTATGTACCCCCTCTACTCTGCAGTAAACTACACCATAGAGCATCAGACCAAACACTCCATAGATGCCAAAGTAGAGTACACAGGCAACACCAACTCCATGCAGAGAGAAAATGCCACCGAACAGTTCATGGCGAAGTACAACATCGAAGTAATGGACATCGCGCACCTACGAGGCACTACCATCTCTCGTAAATTTGTCATCATCGATGAGGCACAGAACATGACCAATGCCACCTTGAAACTTATAGGCACGCGTATGGGAGATGAGACCCGCCTTGTCATCATGGGTGACCCCCATCAAATAGACCACCCTTTTCTTTCCAAACGTCGCAATGCCCTGGTCTCACTACTTCAAAAAGCGCAACATACTGATTTTGTAGCAGGTGTTCAGTTACGACACACTATCAGGAGTGAGGTTGCTAATTGGTTTGACAAAAACCTTTAGATTTAACAACATTGTGTAGAATAACGTTATGAAACGATTCTCTACACTTACTATTTTACTATTCTCCCTTCTTTTTATCACCGCCTGCGGCGGTGGGAACAACAACCGTCAAGACCCTTATATTATGGGACATAAACCCAGTGACAAAGCTCGTGTTTATACCGTAAAAAAGAAAAAAGAGGAGAGTGCAATTACGATCGCCACCATCCAAGCAGAGAGCCAAAAAGAGATCGCTAAAATTAATAAAGAGCGCGATTTAGAGCTTAAAAAGATGGAAGAGAAGAGCAAACGCTTAGAGTTACAAACCAAAAATGAACTCGCCGTCAAAGAGCACAACCTTTCAACTTTTGTACAAGAGAGTAAATATGCCTTTAAAAACTCCACGCTGGTTATCGCAGCCTTAGCCTTTTTTGCACTGTTAAGTCTCACCTTTTATATCTTCAAAAAACGTCGTGAAGACAAGATTAAAATCCATGAGGAGAACCTTCAAAAAGAGATGTACCTAAGAGAAAAAGAGTTACAAGTTAAAATGGCAGAGAAAATACTAGATACCATTGCGAGTGGTAACCTTTCAGAAGAGCGAGAACAGCATCTCCTAGAGACCCTCGACAAAACAACCCCTGCCCTTCCTCCTAAAAAATAGGTCTATAACGACCTTTTAAACTTCATCACACTCGCACTAACAAAGACAACTACAAAAGCCATCAATGCACCATACGCTGGAAGCAGATCAACCAAGAGTGTCTGTTTTATAAGTAACCCTCTAATAATCTCTACGAAATAGGTAAAAGGAAGAAGATAACTTATGACCCGTACAGAAGCGGGAATGGCTTCTATGGGGAAGATAAAACCAGAAAGTAAGATAGAAGGTACAATGATGAAAATGGCAACAAACATCGCCTGCTGTTGGGTTTGAGAGATAAGAGAGATGAAGAGACCCAAAGAGATCATCACTGCCACATAAACAAATGCTAAAGCGAATAGAAGAAGATGTGATGAGGGTTGGGGCAAGTCAAATAAGAGCCATCCCACACCTAAAATGACATAAAAGTCTATCAGGGTGATAACGACATATGGCAACAGTTTTCCGATGATAAAACTAAACTTAGAGATAGGGGTCACAAAGAGCTGTTCTAGTGTGTGTTGCTCACGTTCTCTAACGATGGTGATCCCAGTCAGTATCAGAGCAATCTGCATGATGAGTACCCCAATAACTCCCGGAAGAAAAAACCAGGTCTCTTTTTCATCAGGATTAAAAAGTATCTCCGTATCCATCACAAAAGGTGCCTCAGCTATGACTGTGTTAGGGGCGTCCTCATCCAAAAAATACATATCATTAGTCACACCTTCATCGGTCGCTGCACTGGAATTATACTTCATAGCCGTAGTCAGTGAAGGCATAGTACCATCAACATACAGTGTGATGTGAGGCTGTTGGTTCTCCGTTAAAAGTGCGGAAAAGTCTTTAGAGATATGCATCCCAGACTTGGCACGACCCGAGCGGATCTCCTCTATGATGTCAGCCTCGGTCTTGACTTCATACATCTCAAAATAGCCATCACTCCAGAGCCCTGTTTTTATAAGATCAGAGAAAAAAGAACGGTCTTCATCCAAATACGCCATTTTGACATTGTTGGGTTCAAGTTTAAGTGCCACTGCAAAAAGTATCATCAACACAAGAGGCATCACAATGATTAATCCCATCAGTCTAGGGTCTCTACGCAGTTGTAAAAGTTCCTTCTTCACAATAGCCATAATCATTTGCGACCTCCTTGAGTCAGTGCTATAAAGACATCTTCTAAGTCCGGTTCGCTCTCACTTAAAGTGATTTCTTCTCCATAAACCGAACCCATCACCTCTTCCAAAACACGCTTGTCTACTTGCTTCTCAGTCACGATATGCAGATCATCTCCAAACTGGTTGGTTAACACAACCCCATCAACACCATCTATCGCTTTGGTCATTTCAGGTGTATAGGAAATTTTAACACTATAAACCAAGACGTCCCCTAATGCAGACTTAATACTACTTGGCGTTCCCTGTGCTATCATCTTACCTTCTGCTATAAATGCCAACTGATGACATCGGGCTGCTTCTTCCATGTAGTGGGTAGTAACAAAAAGTGTTTTTCCCTCAGCGCTTAAGGCATAAAAATCGTCCCAAAGCAACTTCCGCGTCACAGGGTCTATCCCCGCAGTAGGTTCATCTAAAAACAGTACTTTAGGATCATGGGCTAAGGCACAGACCAAGGCCAAACGCCGTTTGTATCCTCCAGAGAGTGCACCAGCTTCACTGTCTCTAAAAGCACTCAATTGGTAACGTTCAATTAAAGCTTCTAATCGCTTTTCATCTCTAACTCCATACATCTCCGCATAAAATTTCAGATTTTCAAAAACAGTCAGCTCCGCATACTGACCAAAATACTGCGCTACATAACCAAAATCTTTTTTAGCATTTTGAACACTTGTATTGTTAATGCGTACACTGCCGTTGTCTGCTTCCATGATCCCACACAACATACGGATAACCGTCGTTTTTCCCGCTGCATTTGGACCTAAAAGACCAAAGATTTCACCTTTTTTGACATGTAGAGAGACCTCATCTACACGACGTACCCCTTTAAAACTTTTCACCAACTTCTCTGCTTCTATCATCACAATATCCTTCTGTTATTAGATTGTATCAAAATTCAGACAGTTCAAAGATGGTATAATCGCGCCAATTTTTATGTGACAAGATTTCAAGTCACACTATATACTCTATTAAAGGCTCATTTATGGGACAGACAATAACAGAAAAAATATTTTCAGAACACGTAGGCAAAGAGGTCTTCGCTGGTGAAATCATCCGTTGTGACATCGACATGATCATTGGTAATGACATCACTACACCCATCTCTATTAAAGCATTCGAAGAGAGTGGTGCAGAGAAGCTGGCCAACCCAGACGGTTTTGCACTGGTTCTTGACCACTTCATCCCTGCAAAAGATATCGCATCTGCTAACCAGGCAAAGATCTCTCGTGAGTTCGCTTACAAACATGACCTTAAAAACTATTTTGATGAAAAAGATATGGGGATTGAGCATGCACTTCTTCCTGAAAAAGGTCTTGTTGTTCCCGGTGATGTCATCATCGGTGCGGACTCTCATACGTGTACACACGGTGCTTTAGGTGCCTTTTCTACAGGGATGGGTTCAACTGACCTTGCTTTTGGAATGATCACGGGTGGTAACTGGTTTAAAGTTCCTGAGTCCATTAAAGTCATCTTTAACGGTGAACTTCGTCCCAACGTTTATGGAAAAGACCTCATCTTAGAGGTCATCCGTCAAATTGGCGTTGATGGTGCACTTTATCAAGCACTTGAGTTTACCGGTAGTACCATCGACACATTAAGTATGGATGACCGCTTCAGTCTTTGTAACATGGCCATAGAAGCAGGTGCTAAAAATGGTATTATTGCTGTAGACGACATTACAAAAGAGTTTTTAGCAGACAAAAACCTGGCGCGTGAGCCTAAAATGCACTACTCTGATACAGATGCTAAGTATGTTCAAGTGATTGAGATCGATGTTGCTAAACTTGAGCCTGTCATCGCTTACCCATCTCTTCCATCTAACGGTAAACCTCTTAGCCAAGCGGTTTCTGACAAGATTGCTGTAGACCAAGTGTTTATAGGTTCTTGTACAAATGGACGTCTTTCTGACCTTAAGATGGCAGCAGAAATTCTTAAAGGAAAGCGTGTAGCACGTCGTACTCGTCTTATTGTGACACCTGCCACACAAAAGATCTTCAAGCAAGCAGAGAAACTAGGTTACATAGACATCCTGATAGATGCAGGTGGCGTTGTTTCCAATCCTACTTGTGGTGCTTGTCTTGGTGGGTACATGGGTATTTTAGGTGATGGTGAAGTCGCTATTGCAACCACCAACCGTAACTTTGTAGGTCGTATGGGCGCCCGTTCATCTGGTATCTACCTTGCCAACTCTGCTGTAGCAGCAGCATCAGCAATTACTGGTTATATCACCGATCCAGCCTCTTTATAAGTTCTATCCTTTGCCTGCATCAGCAGGCAATCTTTTTACCCGCACTGTGCTACAATAATTTCCATGCACATCCTCTCTTTATATGATCTATTATTTGCCTTTATTCCTGTAGTTATTGTTATTGCGGTTATGGTCTATCAGTCACTAGAGTATAAAACCACTCTCTACGCCCTTTCTCGAATGCTTTTACAACTTTTAGTCATCGGATATTTTCTGATTTATATCTTCAAAAGTGACAACAGTTTGGTCATCTTGGCAACGCTCACTGTTATGTTAGCAGCCGCCAGTTGGATTGCACTACGCACGGTTGGGGAACAACGAAAACCTCTATATTTTAAAGCCCTACTCAGCATCGGACTAGGGGGAGGTTTAACACTCTTGTTGATTACACAAGTAGTTATCGGTCTGGACCCTTGGTATCAGGCCAGCTACATGATTCCTCTTGCCGGTATGATCTTTGCCAATGCTATGACCGCCATCTCTTTAGCTTCTGAACGTCTTAATGCAGAGCTGGCCAATAGTCTTGAATATAAAGTTGCTTCAGCACGAGCCTATGAAGCTGCCTTAATCCCTGTTATAAATGGACTTTTTGCTGTTGGGCTTGTTTCTCTACCCGGTATGATGACAGGACAGATCCTCACTGGTGTCTCTCCCCTCATCGCAGCACACTACCAGATCATGGTCATGGCGATGATCTTTGGCGCTTCAGGTTTATCTGTGTTGATCTTTTTGAAACTTGCACAACCTTACTTTAAATCAAAAGAGACGTCCTCATGAAAAACCCCTTTGATATACCCTGTGTTATTTTTGCTGGTGGAAAAAGTTCTCGTATGGGTTCAGACAAGGCGCTTCTGCCTTTTGGAGGGTTTAGTTCACTGGCAGAGTTTCAATACCATCGGCTTTCTAAGCTTTTTGAAACTGTTTACATCTCCACTAAAGAGAACAAGTTTGACTTCACAGTACCTCTGCTTTTAGATCCACCCACACAAGGTCTCTATGCTCCCACTGCTGGTTTTGTAAGCATGTTTCAACAGATAGAGGATGAGACTATTTTTGTGATTAGTGTAGATACACCGTTTGTTAGTGAGGCGGAGATTAAGACTTTACTAGAGGTATATACAGATGAGGATACTGTCGTTGCTACAACAGTACAGGGAACGCACCCTATGTGTGGACTCTACAACCGAAGACTTCTACCACAGTTTGAGAAGATGCTCACTCAAGATGATCATCGTTTGGGAAAACTGCTAAAAAATGTCAAAACAACCTATGTTAAGTTCGAAGATGAAGCACCGTTTAAAAACCTAAACCATCCTCAAGAGTACCAAGAAGCACTCAAACTGTTATAGTCTCTTTTTTATCTCTTGGAGCATACCATCATAAACACCCACTATGTTGTTGATACTTGCAGATCCTTGTTCAAAATACTCATTCGCATCTAATGAAATGGTACTTTTCCCAATAACTTTTTCATTACTAAGTTTGGTAAATTCAGCAATAGCTTTGTTAAATGCAGTCAATTTTCTTGCTGAAAATCTTTGACATCCATTGCTCTTATAGTAAGCGGCCATCTCTAAACGATACTTCTCAATCTCTTCAGAGAAGTGTTTCATCTTAGGCGTCTCATTCGCATTACATCGACCACGGGCAACAATTCCAGAACCCATACCCCGTAATTTTCCGATATTTTCTGTCAATGGTAACAAAATGTTATTCATCATATATAGAGGTTTGTACATTGAAGGGTTAGACCCCTTAAAATATGTATCAATAATCGTGTTGTTAAACTGTAACATGTCATCAATAAATGCGGTATATGCTGCAAACACAAACTCAGGGTTTTTTCTAAAAGCTTTGTTATTAAGACTTTTTAATTTTTTTTGTAAGGTGTTAATAGTCTTCATATTAGCTTCTGAGAGTTTCGCTTTTTTTCCAGCACTTTCTAATGCTTGCAAATCCTTTTCCATATCTTCACGTTGGGCATAAACCAAGAGCTGTGCCGCAACATTACCATTATTAAAGCTGTTCGTCAGTCCTCTAGTCTTAGCTGTCACCAAAATAACATCTTTAACAGATGTGATAACATTGATATAAGCTTCATCCGTTACTTTCTCTTCAAAAAGAGAAAAAGCCATCATAGGCGTCACCAAAAACAAAACTAAAAGTACAATTTTTTTAAACATCTCTAAATCCCTCAAAAAATAATATTTAATTATAGCAATAAGTTTTTTAACTTCTTATGACTTATGTCAACCCTCTTCGATAACAGATACTTTGGTATAATTTTCATATCACATTTAAAAGAGATACGTATGAACCTTACCCACCTGGATGAAAAAGACAGACCAAAAATGGTTGATGTCTCAGACAAAGACCAAACCACGCGTGTTGCAGTTGCAAGTGGTATTATAGAGATGAGTCAAGATGCTTATGATGCTATCGTGACAGAAAAGACTAAAAAAGGTCCTGTACTGCAAACTGCTGTTATCGCAGCCATAATGGGTGTTAAAAAAACATCTGATCTGATCCCTATGTGTCACCCCTTAAACCTCAGTGGTATCAACTGTGATGTTGACGAACTTGCAGACCTGCCCGGTTTCAAACTCACCGTAACTGCAAAACTCACAGGACAGACAGGCGTAGAGATGGAAGCATTGACAGGTGCTTCTGTCGGTCTTTTAACCATCTATGATATGGTCAAGGCTATAGACAAAGGTATGATTATCAAACACGTACAACTCGAAAAAAAGTCCGGCGGTAAGAGCGGCGACTTTTCAAGATAAGGAGAACATAATGCCAACAGAACAACCCAAACTCAAAGTTATCGGTGAAGGTGAAGACCAAAAACTTGAACTAGAGTATCCATGTAATTGGAAGTATAAAATTGTAGGTTCTGAACGTAAGGCGCTAGAGGCTGCCATACATTCTGTGATTTTAGAACGCGAACACACTCTAGCACATTCTAAAGCTTCTAAAACAGGGAAATACATCAGTCTTAACTTAGATATGCTTGTACATAATGAAGACGACAGAACCTTCATTTATGAGGCGTTAAAAGCTCACAATGATGTTAAGATGGTTTTGTAAACAGACTTTTTTGGTAGAATATTTAGAACAGATGAAGGATACCTAATGGATATAGAAAAATTTGAACGTGACATTCGTAGTTTTTATAAAAGACGTAAAGCAAAATCTCTAGACAAAAAATTGACAACGCTTTCTGAGCATATAGAGACAGAGTGGGGAATTGCTAGAACTGACCTCAAGTTCGCTGAGCTTAAAGCCATCGCCGAAGCTGTTTTAGATATAGAGACACAGTCTTTACATGACGAAGTTCAGGACTTACTCGCTCAAAAAGAGCAAATAGAACGCAAATTAGAGAAAAAGGCCTTGGAGCTTCAAAATGCCAAGTATACTGTTTTTAACACTATTGAAGAAGATCTTGCCCAAGATACACCTACTGTCCAACGAGATCTTCATCAGATCAAACTTCAGTCTATAGATCTTTTTGACATACTGCAGGAGATGGTAGAGTCTGCGATTTTAACCACTCTTGAAAAAGGTCATGATGTCGAAGAGACACTTAAAGAGATTACTAAAGATATAACCTATGAGACACTTAACGAAGGTGTTATGAGTACACTTCGTATTCGTAAGATCATCTATACTATTTTACAGAGTGCTATCACTGTTGCTGAAGCAACTCCAAATGGTGCAGAAGAGATCTTACGAGGAACTTTAAAAGGTATTAGAACGGGTCTTGTACATGCTATTAGAGATTTCAAACAGCAGTTGCAGTATGTACCTGAAGAGTTGAAAGAGAGTGTCATCGCTGACTATGGTGACTTAGGCGAACTAAAACAGACCAATCTAGTATTTTCACAAGCTATTCAATCACTCTCCAGTACTACAGATAAAGAGACAGAAGCACTCCTTCAAAAAATAAGTAAAGACATTCACCTAGATATGGATGACCTTATCTTGATTTCTAAAGAGACTGTTGATGTTGTCAAAGACCGTTTCAACCTTGCTACTAAAGATGCACTTGTTCGTGGTTCACGTGTTTTACAGCAATCAGATACAGCAAAAGAGGCCAAACGTATGGGTATTCAAGCCTTTAGTGCTGCTAAAGTAGCCTTAGACAGTGCCTTCAAGACGGCAAAAGATAAAATAGAAAAGAAGTAATATGCCCTCCTTTGAATCCATACAGAGTCAAGATCCAATTAAAGAGATTATAAAATCTGCCTTTGACTTAGAACTTGACATAAGTGGAGGTTGGGGTTATACTCAAAAAGATGCCACTGTGATACACAGTACCAATGGTATTCCTGTTGAACAGTTAGAACACACCCTAGCCAACATGCGAGCTTATATAGAGATGAACATGACACTTCCTAAATCAGAGCGTTATGGCAGCATTAATCCTACCGAGGTCTCTAGAGAAGTTGTTGTCATGGATACACATCGTTATGTGAAGGTGAGCTATACAGTCACTGGGATGCAAGAAGAGCTTTATGCTGACTTCATCAATGAGTATAAAAAACTGTATGGAAGTGAAGGCTTTGATATGAGTAATCATTTTAAAAGGCGAAAAGAAGCTACATTAACACGCCATGTTGAGCATTGGTTTCAAGAAGCAGGTGTATAAATAACATACACCTTTTATCTAAAATACACTACTTTTCTATTTTTCTTATCATTTATTCTTCATTTTTCTATTTAAAATATCTAAAATCATCACTATTGATCAATATTTATACATATTGTACCTCAACCCAGATTTCAGTAGATAAAAATGACATTTTGTGAGTGTTTCGTTTGGTAATACCAACAATGGAATAATAGGGCTTTTAAAGCAAAAGTGTTGATAAGAATGTGATATTATATTTGTTGCGTATTGTCACAATGATATAGCCATGTATTAACCATCAGTTTTTTCTAATACCAGACCGTATGGTCATGTTAGGAAAATCTGACGGTTTTTACATGGCTTACTTGGGTCATATCTATATTAAATTAGGGAGAAACGAATGAGTAATAAAGAAATTAAAAACTCACAGACTGAAGTCGAAGCTGTAGCTAGTGACGAACTGTCTGATAGAAGAGCCTTTTTCAAAAAAGCAGCTCTATCTGTAGGTGCATTAGCCGGTACAAGTCTTTTGGCCAGCGAGCATGCTGCATCAGGTGAAGATGATCCATTCATCATGCACCACGTAAAGTGGGGTCAGAAACTTGGTGATCCAGTGACCAAGAACCGTTACGGTATGCCTTCTGAGTACGAGCACAACGTTACTCGTAGAAACACTAGACTGTTGGCTTCTGGTAACTTCCAGGCATCTATTGCTGTAGCACCTATCCAAGAGTCTATGGGTATCATTACACCAAATGGTCTTTTCTTCTCTCGTTGTCACGGTGGTGTTGCACACGTTGATCCAAACGAATACCGTTTGATGATCCACGGTCTTGTCGAGAAGCCTATCGTTATGACACTTGATCAACTTAAGAAATATCCAACTGTTACACGTACACACTTCATCGAGTGTCCTGCAAACGGTGGTCAAGAGTGGCGTGGACCACAGTTCAACTCCCTTCAGTTCGCTAAGGGCTTCATGAGTTGTGCTGAGTGGACTGGTGTTTACTTAAAAGATATACTTAAAGACCTTGGTGTTAAGCCAGAAGCTAAATGGATCCTTGCAGAAGGTTCTGATAACTCTGAGATGGGACGTACAATTCCTATGGATAAGGTTATGGATGACGCAATGATCGTTTATGGTCAAAATGGTGAAGCACTGCGCCCAGAACAAGGTTACCCGGTTCGTATCCTTCTTCCAGGCTGGGAAGGTAACCTTTGTGTCAAATGGCTAAAGCGTATCAAGCTTTCAGATGAGCCGTTCTATGCAAAAGAGGAGACATCCAAGTACACAGCGCTTAAGCCAAGTGGAAAAGCGATCCAGCACTTCTACGCCAATGAGGTCAACTCTACTGTGACGTCTCCATCTCCGGAGATCCCATGGAAAGACATCAAAGTCGGTGAGCTTGTCGAGATCGAAGGTCTTGCATGGTCAGGTATGGGTACGATCACCGGTGTAGACATCTCTTTCGATGGTGGTAACAACTACGTCAAAGCAAACCTCAAAGGTCTTGTCCTTCCTAAGTGTTGGACACGTTGGAGCTACACTTACAAGTATGAAGGTAAAAAGATCATTCTTGCCTCTCGTGCTATGGATGATGCAGGTTACATTCAGCCGACTATCGATCAAGAGACTCTTGTCACTGGTATCGAAGCGGTATACCACAGAAATGGTATCGAAACATGGGAAGTTGCTCCGGATGGTACAGTAACTCACATGCAGGTACGTTCACATCTCAAAAGAGACAAAAACGGAAAAGTTGTAATTGATAAGGAGGCAAAATAATGTTTAAACTTAACAAACTAATCATCTCTGCATCGATTGCAGCTTCAGCAGCACTTTTTATAGCTGCTTGTAATGGTGACGACACTTCAACTGCAGGTGCATCACACTCTGCGACAACAGCTTCTGCCTTAGCCTATGCCAATGGCAAAGCCGTTATCGATGGTGGAGCTACTTATCCGGAAGTCAACGGAAAAAGATCTGACTATGTGATCGACAAGCAGGCAGAATCTGAGACATTTTACTATGGCCGTACGCCAACAGCAAATGAGATAAAAGCGTGGAACACAGATGTCACTCCATCAAAACTTCCTCCTGTCGGTTCAGGTTCTGTCGAAGAGGGTGAAGAGATCTATGAAGCACAGTGTGTTATGTGTCATGGTGACTTCGGTTCAGGAGGCGGTGGATACCCGGCACTTTCAAAAGGTAACGCTTACGAACTTCAGAAGACTTTGACCAACCAGCGTTTCGACCCGAACGCAGACGGTCCTACACGTGAGTTTGGTTCATACTGGCCAAAGGCAAGTACATTATGGTGGTACATCCATGACGGTATGCCACATCCAAATACAAAATCACTTTCTACTGATCAGGTCTATGCACTTGTCGCTTATATCTTGAGCATCAACGAAATGGAAGTCGATGGACAAGAAGTCGATGATGACTATGTACTCGACCAGGAGAAGTTCGCTAAGATCGTTATGCCTAACGTTGATGGTTTCGAACCGGCTATCAGTGGCAAGAATGGTGTTGAGAATGTTCGTGCTTACTTCCAGGATCCACATAACTTCGGTGCCCAAAAAGTAAAACCAAGCGAACGTTGTATGAAAGACTGTCAAGAGCCGACTGCCAAACCGACTTATATCGCAGGCTCAGGAATCTCTGACTTCCTTCCACCAATATCTGATATACGCAATCTACCGGAGAGCAAAGAGGTAGTAGCTGCGGGTCAAGCCGATTTCGAAGCATCTTGTGCTGTATGTCACGGTGCTGCAGGTATGGGCGCTCCAGTTGTTGGAAACAAAGCAGAGTGGGCAAAAGTAGCTAGCA
>JALSUN010000072.1 GCA_027061425.1 Helicobacteraceae bacterium | reverse complement strand
CGTTTTAAGATGATACAAAAAAAGAAGATCCTGATCTTACTGTTTCACGTAGCATTTTTGGTGATACTAATAGGTGCCGCAGTAACACGTTATTATGGTTTTGAGGGGATGATGCATATCCGTGAAGGACAAAGTTCAAACCTCATAACATCATCTGACACCTATCTTAAGGCTGTGTTTACAGACAAAGAGGGTAAAAAGAGCCAGTATAAAAAGCAGTTTTTGATGTCTAAGATGAGTAAAAACAGTTTTGAAAGCAGTGTGACATTGGACAATGGTGAAGCGGTGACTCTTGAACTGTTAGAGTACATCCCTAATGCGACCAACTCTATTGTCGAAGATCCAAATGGTCAGGCTATCATTAACTTTATGGTGACAAGTGGCAGCTCGGGTGAGCCTGTTCAACTTAAAGAGGGTGCTTACTATGAAGGTGCTACCCTTGTTTTGAACTTTGGTTCTCAAACAGCCTTTGACAAGCCTGTTGTTAACTTCTTTGTAAAAGATGGTCAGTTACATATGAGCCATCCTATGGCACTTGGAGCCTTCTCTATGGACACCAAGACCAAGTCAGATCTTAACGCTTCTGAAGACTCTGAGGCAACACACCGTACACTCTTCTCAGCAGAGGGCACAAACTTTGTGGTGCGTGATTTTTATGCACACGCTAAGCAGGTCGTAGTACCAGCAACGACAAAGTCTGGTCCGATGATGCGTGCGAGTAACCGTGATGCGCTTCGTTTTAAAGTGAGCTACAAAGGTCAAAGCAAAGAGGCACTGGTCTTTGGTCAAAAAGGTATTGTCGGAGAAGCAAAACATGTTGACTTTGGTGATATGCACGTAGATCTTACGTATGGTGCGGAGTACATTAAACTTCCATTTTCTATAAAGCTGGTGAAGTTTGACCTTGAGCGTTATCCTGGGTCTAACTCCCCAGCTTCTTATGCAAGTGATGTGGTTTTGATCGACAAAGAACAAAATATCAATGAGCCGTTTAGAATTTACATGAACCATGTCTTAGACCACCGTGGTTACCGTTTTTTCCAATCCTCGTATGACCAAGATGAGCGAGGAACTGTTTTGTCAGTGAACAACGATCCGGGAACACTACCTACTTACATAGGTTACCTTATGCTCGCTATTGGCCTTTTTGGTTCACTCTTTGCAAAAGGACGTTTTTCTCGTCTTATGAAAGTGGCAAGAGATGCCAGTGAAGCACAAAAAGTTGCAGCAGCGCTACTGTTGCTAGTTGGTCTTATCCAGACACCAACTTTACATGCTAACGACACGATTAAACAGGTCAAAGCGTTTGATAAAGCACATGCTGATCAGTTTGGTAAACTGATGATTCAAGACAGTGCAGGGCGTATGAAGCCTATAGACTCTCTCAGTACAGAGATCATGCACAAGATAAACCGTCATAGTTCTATTTTAGGGTTAGATGCCAACCAGATCATCTTAGGGATGATGACCCGTCCTGAACCATGGCGCGAGATCAAACTCATTAAAACTTCACATAAAGGTGTCAACAAGCTTCTTGGTGTGAAAGAGGGTGAAAAAACCGCTGCCTTTTCTCAGTTTTTTGAGTACCCTGACGAGATGGCTGGCTACAAGCTTAACAGCGCTGTTGAAGAGGCGATCCGTAAGTCTCCGGGCAAGCGTGACAAGTTCGACAAGGCGGTCTTGAAAGTCGATGAACGTGTCAATGTCGCCTATATGGTCTTCTCTGGAGCACTGCTGCGTATGTGGCCAGTTCCGGGAGACGCGAACAATAAATGGCTTGACACGATGACCGCATTACAAACTATCCCAGGACAGGCAAATGCCCTCATCCGTCAATTGGCAGTCAACTACTTTTCAGCGGTAGATACCGGTTTACAAACAGGAGACTGGAGTGAGGCAGACAAGGCTTTAGCAGCCATAGACAACTACCAAAGAAAACTAGGTGAAGCGGTCTACCCTTCACAAAGTAAAATCGACCTTGAGATCTGGATGAACCATGCTAATATTTTCGAGCGTCTCTGGCCACTCTACTTCTTAGTTGGCTTTACGCTCTTGGTGCTCTCTTTTGTGAAGATCATAAAACCAAAATTCAAACTGTCTATCTTTACCAAAGCAAGTTTTATACTTTTAGTACTCTTCTTGTTGGCACACACCATCGGTTTGGCGATTCGCTGGTATATCTCGGGACACGCTCCGTGGTCTAATGGTTATGAGTCGATGGTCTACATCGCCTGGGCAACAGTCCTGGCCGGGTTCATCTTCTCCAAGCGTTCGCCGATCACTCTGGCAGCGACCTCTATTTTGGCAGGTCTTATCCTTTTTGTAGCGCACCTTAACTGGATGGACCCTCAAGTAACCAACTTGGTTCCTGTACTTCAGTCGTACTGGTTGAGCATCCACGTTTCGATGATTACAGCAAGTTATGGTTTCTTAGGTCTAGGTGCACTACTAGGTTTCATTACCCTGATTCTGTTCATCTTGAAAAACAGTAGTAACGAGCGTCAGATTTCCCTCTCTATCAAAGAGCTCAACGCAATTAACGAGATGAGTCTTATGATCGGTCTTGCGATGCTGACGGTCGGTAACTTCTTAGGTGGTGTTTGGGCGAATGAGTCATGGGGACGCTATTGGGGTTGGGACCCTAAAGAGACATGGGCTCTAGTGACTATCTTAGTATATGCAGTAGTAATCCACCTGCGTTTCATTAAGTCACTCTACACGCCATACCTCTACTCTGTCATCTCATTGATGGCATTTACCTCAGTACTGATGACCTACTTTGGTGTCAACTACTACCTTGCAGGTATGCACTCCTACGCCAAAGGTGACCCCGTGCCAATCCCAGATTTTGTGCCTGTGACGTATGCAATAGTATTTATCATCATCGCACTTGCTGCACGTAACAGAAAGCTTTTCGACGCTAAAAACTGCTAGAACCTCTTCTTAACACGGATGACCCTTTCTCGGGTTATCCGATAAATCAACATCTAAAGTATTCTGCAAACAAATTGACAAAATGAATAAATTTGAATATAATTGACTGTATAAGTATTCAAAGGATAGGTAATGAAGACAGTGACAATGAGAGTAGATGATTCGATCTACAATATGATAAAACTTGCAGCAGATGGGCAAAAAAGAAACCTTTCTAACTTCATAGAATTTGCAACAATGCAATACCTGACGTCATCACAATTTGTAGAAACAGATGAAATGAATGAGATTTTAGAAGATAAAGAACTTGTTGAAAACCTAATGAGTGGACTAGAAGATTTCAAAAAAGGTGACTATACAATTGTCTAGTTATCAGATTGCTGAAACTAAGACTTTTGAAAAAGTCAAAAAAAAGATGGACAAAAGGCTCTATGCTAAAATTGAAAACTTTGTATATCCTCAGCTTAGAGAAAATCCATTTTATGGTTCCAACATAAAGAAGTTAAAAGATAATTTAGAAGGTTACTACAGATACAGAATAGGAAACTATAGACTTTTCTATCTTATTGAAGATGATAAGCTGATTATTGCTGTGGTAGATTTTAAACA
>JALSUN010000071.1 GCA_027061425.1 Helicobacteraceae bacterium | reverse complement strand
ACGATGGAGACCTTCTCTTTAAGTTCTGTTACCAGCTCCTCAATACCCTGAGTAGAGATAGGGTCTAGTGCAGAAGTTGGCTCATCAAAAAGGAGGATTTCAGGCTCTACTGCAATCGCACGGGCGATACAGAGACGTTGTTGCTGTCCACCAGAGAGACCGTTCGCATCATGTTTAAGACGGTCTTTGACCTCTTTCCATATCGCAGCATCTTGAAGTGCCTTTTCCACACGGTCTTTAAGCTCTGTCTTGTTTTTAATACCTTGTAACTTCAAACCATACGCCACATTGTCCATAATACTCATAGGAAAGGCGGTAGGTTTTTGAAAAATCATACCGATGTTAATGCGAAGATTAATAAGATCCTCTTTAGCATCTAAAATATTACGACCATTATAGATGATCTCACCCTCATACTTGTTACCTGGATAGAGGTCATGCATGCGGTTGATCGAACGTAGCAGTGTGGATTTACCACAGCCTGAAGGCCCTATGAGTGCCGTGACTGAGTTCTTGGCTATAGGCAAGGTAACTTCTTTAAGACTTGGTTCGTCCGCACTTGCATAAGTGAACTGGAATTTTTTAATCTCTAGTGCTTTTTCTTCACTGACGTTACAGATAGTTGCCATTATTTACCCTTTTTAGTAAGTAGAACGAGACGTCCTAAGATATTTAAACTCAATATAAACATAGATAAGATGAACGCTGCTGCCCATCCAAGACGTTGCCAGTCCTCATAAGGACTTGTTGCATAATTATACATGGTCACCGTTAAAGAGGCCATAGGCTCCATAAGGTCTGTGCTCATAAAGTTGTCGTTAAATGATGTAAAGAGCAGTGGCGCGGTCTCACCAGCTACACGAGCAACACCAAGTAAGATACCTGTCAAAATACCCGCTTTGGCACCACGGTACACCACTTGAGTAATCACTTTGTACTTCGGTGCACCCAGTGCAAAAGCAGCCTCACGAAGTGTTGTCGGCACAAGGTGTAACATGTCATCGGTTGTACGTAAGATGATAGGAAGCATAATGATCGTCAAGGCCACAATACCCGCCCAAGCACTAAAGTGTCCCATAGGAACAACCATGATGGCATAAACAAATGAACCCACAACAATACTAGGTGCTGACATCATAATGTCAGAGATATCACGAATGGTCTCTGCCAGTTTAGATTTTTGACCGTATTCACTTAAATATGTTCCTGCCAAGATCCCTAGAGGTACCCCGACAAGTGTCGCTACACCCACGATAATAAGCTGACCTACCAATGCCTGTTTCAGACCACTCTCTTCATAACCAGGAGGTGCACCTTCAAACAAGAAAATGTCCCAATTAATGGCTTCAACACCATTACTCACCAAGATATATAAGATCCAAAACAGAAAGAAGAGACCTATACCTGCTGAAAGGGTAGAGAGTCCCATCACGATACGGTTTAATAAAACACGTTTTTGTGTAGCTGTCATTATGCTCTCCTGTTACGGCGAAGGAAGTAAAACTTTGCCACTGAAATAATTGTAAAACTAATAATGAGCAAGATAAGTGCCAACTCAAAGAGACTAGAGAAGTAAAGGTCTGTGTCTGCTTCTGTAAATTCATTGGCTAGTGTTACTGGGATTGAGGTCGCAGGTTTGGTAAGATCCCAAGAGACTTTATGGACATTACCCATAACAAAGGTGACCGCCATGGTCTCACCAATAGCACGACCAAGTGCCAAGATAAGTGCACCGATAATACCCGCTTTAGAGTAAGGTATGACAACATCTCGCACCACGTCCCATTTTGTTCCACCCAGAGCATAAGCTGACTCTTTTAAGATGTCTGGTGTGGTGTTCATAGCGTCACGTGTTACCGCTGCCATAAAAGGTAAAATCATAATTGCAAGAACAATACCTGCGGTAAGCATCCCGATACCAATGCCCCCAAAGATATCACGAATAATAGGCACAAAATAAAAAAGTCCCCACATTCCGTAGATGACTGAGGGAATGGCTGCAAGAAGTTCTATGGAGACTCCAACAGGTGCTTTAAGTTTATCATGAGCAATTTCACTCAAGAAAATAGCAACACCTATCG
Organism: Helicobacteraceae bacterium; assembly: GCA_027061425.1. GTDB lineage: Bacteria > Campylobacterota > Campylobacteria > Campylobacterales > Sulfurimonadaceae > Sulfonitrofixus. The sequence continues at coordinate 1,485 of JALSUN010000071.1, read as the reverse complement.
CTACAGGAACCGCCAAGACCATTGCAAGAAAGGTCGAAATAACAGAACCCATAATCGCAGCAAAAGCACCAAACTTCTCTAAGTTAGGTGCCCATTTGCTCTCAGTCACAAAGTCCAGTCCAAAGGTCTGCATGGAGAGCATGGACTCTTGAAAAAGCACTGTAAAAATCCACGCCGTAATAAACAACACCGTGATGGCGATGAGACGGGTGGAGTTGGCAAAGATGTTATCTATGATTTTTGTCATACGCTTACTTCTTTTCATTTTTTAGCCGTAGTCATGGCTTTTTAGTAACGTGATTTTAGAGTCTTTTGGTTACAAGAAGGTTACATTTACCCCCATAAGCCCTGTTTTAGGTGATTTTCAAGCCATTTTACTGCCTGAGAATGTGTCTCTAATTCACCCTCTAACTGTAAGTCGTAAGAGGCTTGTAGAAGTGATTTAAATATTTTAGAAGGTTTCATACCTGCTTTTATGAGGTCTCTGCCTTGTAGAAGAGGTATTGGAGCGGTATGAGAGACCTTCAGTTTTTTAGCTTTTTCCAAGAGCCATGCTCCTGCTTTAAAGTCTCTACTTAACGCTTCATCTGTGGTACGCCCTAAAAAGTCTGCTTGTGCCAATAGGACCAATGCTTCTATGTTGACTTGTGTAGAGAGACGACGGATAGCACCTGACTTAGCCCCTTGTTTATAAAACTGCATGGGTTTAAGATGGTGTTTGATGAGAGGCAGTACATATTCTAAAAGCGCCTGTTCATCACTCAAACGTTTAACAAATGATGTCGTTAATGCCAGACCACTGTTTTCATGTCCTATCGCACGTACACGCCCCGCTATCACCTCTGTAGTGTTGGCCTTACCCAAGTCATGACAGAGTGCAGCAAAAGAGAGGTAGAGATCTTTTTTATGCTCACCACAGTGCAGAAGTGTCATCTCGTCAAGAACCATCATCGTATGCACCCAAACATCTCCTTCTGGATGATACAGTGGGTCTTGAGGTACTCCTATAATGTTATATAGTTCAGGAAAATCTTTTAAAATCCCCCATCTTTTCATCAGCTCAAAACCTTGTGAGGGCTTTTTACTTTTGAGAAACAGTTTTTTTATCTCCTCGAACAGACGCTCTTTAGGAAGCTCTTGTAACATTTTCTGCGCCACCATCTCTAATGCTAAAGTCTCTAAATCTTCACTCACTGTAAGCTCAAAACGTGCCACAAACTGCACCGCTCTATAGAGTCTCAGAGGGTCTTCTATAAAACTCTTTTTGTCTACTATGGTCAAGCATCTTTTTTTTAAATCTTCCTGCCCATCATAAGGGTCCAAGAGTGTCTCACTTTTGAGGTCAAATCCCATAGCGTTCATCGTAAAGTCACGTCTTCTTGCCGCCTCTTTAAAGGAGAGTGTCGCATCAAGCGCCACCTCAAAACCTTTATGTCCAACACCCACTTTAATCTCTTGTCTTGGTATGGAGAGGTCTATCTCTAA
>JALSUN010000070.1 GCA_027061425.1 Helicobacteraceae bacterium | reverse complement strand
ATGTAGTATATTAGCTTTTTATACTTATGACTACACTGATGTACTGTTAAGAAGCTTCATTCATATCAATAGTATTTAGTTTCAGATCAAAAGATACAGTAAGAAGTTTTGTGGGAATTGTGTAGCGAAATGCAGTAATTGAGTAGTAGTGCTATCTCGTTTTTATTGTGTAGTTGCACAAAGTATCATAGTTCTTACGATCTAAAATACTTTATGCGTACTAGAGGACTACTTCATCCGTACACGAACAGACTGCTCGTGTGCTGTTAGGCCTTCAGTGTTGGCGATCTGTGCACAGGCTTCACCGATTTCGTTAATGGCAGCGTTTGAAAAAGCGATGATCGACGACTTTTTCATGAAGTTCTCAACACCCAGTGGAGAGTAAAACTTCGCTGTTCCACCTGTAGGCAAGGTGTGGTTAGGACCTGCAACATAATCACCGATGGCTTCTGGTGTGTTGTGACCCAAGAAGATCGCACCCGCATGTTTAATGCTAGGTAAGAGCTCAAACGGACTATTTGTAGCCACTTCCAAGTGCTCTGGAGCGATCTCGTTCATCAGTTTCACCGCCTCCTCCATCGTCTCAGTGACGATGATGGCACCACGCTCTTCTATGGACTTTCTAGCGATCTCTTGACGGGGAAGTTTTAGTAACCATTTCTCGATTTCTACTTGAACCTCTTCCGCCAATTTTTGAGAAGGTGTAATCATAATAGAAGAGGCCATCTCATCATGTTCTGCTTGAGAAAGCAGGTCTATAGCCAAGTGGTTAGGGTTGGCACTATCATCTGCCAAGACACCGATTTCACTAGGACCTGCGATCATGTCGATGTTGACTTCACCAAAGACCATCTTTTTAGCAGTTGCCACAAAGATGTTACCCGGTCCTGTAATCACATCTACTTTAGGGATGGTCTCTGTTCCATACGCCATGGCAGCAATGGCCGAAGCACCCCCTACTTTATAAACCTCACGCACACCACAGAGGTGACATGCCGCTAATAAAAGTGCATTGGGCTCGTTGTCTGGGGTCGGTGTACAGACTACGATCTGCTCGACACCTGCTACCTGAGCAGGGATAACGTTCATCAATAGAGATGAAGGGTACGCCGCTTTTCCACCGGGGATGTAGAGACCGGCACTGTCCACTGCTGTCACTTTTTGACCGAGTATCGTACCATTTGCTTCTGTGTCAAACCACGATTTTGGCAGTTGCTTTTCATGGTACACCTTAATGCGGTCATACGCAAGGTGTAGAGATGCCTTTAACGTAGACTCTAGTTCATCATATGCTTTTTTCATGTCTGCTGTGTTGATTTTCAGGTCTGCGTCACTTTGAGGTGACCAGTTATCAAACTTAGCGATGTGCTGTTTTAGCGCACTGTTTTTGTCACGCTTAATCTCGTTAATAATCCCGCCAACGATGCCAGAGACATGTTCTATGTCCATTTTACCCCGTCCAAGAAGCTCTTGGAACTGGCTCTCAAAGTCTGATGCTGTAGTTTTAGTAAAAATCATTATATTCTCGTGTAAGACAATAGCCTTGTCTTTTATTTGGCGCAATTATAGCAAAAATTCATTTGGCTTGAGTTTGTGTAGCAGAGCGCACAGAGTTTCTCTTGGCATTTGACTATAATACCTGCATGAAAACACTCCTTTTAACATTACTCTCAACATGGCTCACAGCGGCCGAAGTCTCCCTAGAAGTCTTAGGTTCAGGGGGTCCAGAAATCGACGGTCGGGCCAGTGCCTCTTATATATTATGGATAGACAAGAAGGCCAGAGCACTTATAGACACTGGCAGTGGCTCTATGCTTCGCTTTGAAGAGAGTGGTGCTAAACTGGAAAACTTAGAGCTCATCGCCCTCACCCATCTTCACATCGACCACGCTGTTGACCTCCCTTCTTACATTAAAGCAGGGTACTTTAGCAGACGCAGTGCCCCACTGCCTATCATCGGACCGGTTGGAAACAAGAGCTTCCCCAGTACCAACGACTACGTCACCCTTCTTTTTGGAGAAAATGGTGCTTATCGGTATATGTCCGATGTCCTCACTGCTAACAGCGATTCTTTTCAAATCATTCCAGAGTCTGTTAAGGCTGACAAGATTACCAAACGCCACTTTAAAGATTTTGACTTGAGTATTATCAGTGTCAACCATGGTATCGTTCCTGCCCTTGCCTTTAGGTTCGATGTGGGGGACAAGAGTGTGGTCATCTCCGGTGACACCAGCAATGTCAATGGACAGCTTGAAAAGCTCTCACAAAATGTAAACCTCTTCATCGCCCACCATGCCATCGCTGAAGGCTATGGTACCTATGCGAACCATCTACACATGACACCAACCATCATTGCAAACGTTGCTTCTAAAAGTGGTGTTAAAAAGTTGGTACTTGCCCACCGTATGAGACGGACTGTCGGTAGAGAAGAGGAGAGTTTAAAGATTATTAAAAAGGTATTTAAAGGTCCAATTATCTTTGCAGAAGACCACATGAAGATAGAAGTTCAATAAACTTCATGTTAAGAGTTAGTATAATTGAGTATCTTAATACAAGTGACCACTCATGCCAAGTTATCCCCACTTTCCAGAACATTGCGCCTCACAACTCTGTAAACATCTCACCCCAGAAATCTTTGACAAACTAAGAAACCGTAAAACACCTTCAGGTTTTACACTGATGCAAGCCATCAACTCGGGTGTTCAAAATCCCGACAGTTCTATCGGTGTCTATGCGGGAGACAAAGAGTCTTATGAGGTCTTTTCACCACTTTTTGACCCCATTATAAAAGAGTATCATGGTTTTTCTCATGATGATTTTCATGTCAGCGATATGAACAGTGCCAAACTTAATGCTACTGATTTAGACCCTCAAAACAATTTCATCATCTCGACACGTATCCGTGTGGGTAGAAACCTCAACACACTACCCCTAGGCCCAGGCATCTCCAAAGAGCAGAGACTACTCGTAGAAAAAAAAGTCTCTACTGCACTGTTAAACTTAATGGGGGACTTACAAGGAGATTACTATCCTCTTGAGGGAATGAGCAGTTTGGTTCAACAACAACTTATTAGTGACCATTTTCTTTTTAAAGCAGGAGACCGTTTCTTAGAAGCAGCAGGACTCAACCGTGACTGGCCAAGTGGACGGGGGATCTACCACAACACAGAGAAGACATTTTTAGTCTGGATCAATGAAGAGGACCAACTCCGCATCATTTCCATGCAAGAAGGTGGTGACATAAAAGCTGTGTTTGAACGTCTAGTCAACGCCATTAACTCTATAGAAAAACAACTCACCTTTATGCACTCAGAGCACCTAGGCTACATCACCTCTTGTCCGACAAACCTCGGTACAGCCATGCGCGCCAGTGTCCATATAAAACTACCAAAACTGGCAAAAGAGATGGAGCAGTTTAAAGCTATCACCACACAGTACCATCTGCAGATACGTGGTATCAATGGAGAACACTCTGAAAGTGAAGATGCTATTTTTGACATTAGTAATCAGAGAAGGTTAGGTATTACAGAAGTGGGTTGTGTGCAGGATATGCACGATGGTGTGGCAGCGCTTATCAAAGCAGAACAAGC
>JALSUN010000069.1 GCA_027061425.1 Helicobacteraceae bacterium | reverse complement strand
GTTACTCCCGACGTTGTTACACCCGAACCAGAGCCTCTCATTTTAGATGCCAAAGAGCGTGAGATGTTTGCGCAACTTCTTATGAAGATAGAAGACCGTAGCGCAGATCTTGGCCGATGTTTCAGAGAGCAGATCGCTTTTGTCTCCTACAGTGACAATGTGCTGACTTGGGAGAGTTGTGCAGATGATGTCTGTAAACAGCAACTCAAACATGGCTATAGTGTTATCAAGCAGTTTGTAAGAGAGATTTTTGGTTTTGAGACACAGATCAAAGCGCAGAAATGCTCCAAGGAGATACCCCAACCCCTAGAGACTAAAGCACCTAAGCCTCAAAGTACGCAAACGACACCAACACAAGAGCCTTCTATTCCTGCCCCACAAGCCTCATCTATGACAGAGGAGTCTGAAGTCGGCACCGGTTCATGTGTCAGTAACTGTAGCGAAAGTGACCAGTCCACTAAAGAGTTTGATGGACAGGATATACTAGATGAGCCTATGATCAAAAAGGCCACGGAACTTTTTGAAGCCACGAAGATCACGGTACAAAACAAAGTCTAGTGCAAGCCCTCAACCAAAGCCTCTTTCACCAAAAACTACTCTCATTTTCAGATGGTGCTTACGATGTGATGTATCAAGAGAAACGTTACCTGTTTCGTAAAGAGACCCACTTAGAAGGGAAACTCATTAAGGTCTATGCCGAGGCCTTAGGCGCCACAGACTTTATCAGTTTAAACTACTACCCACAAACCGCAGACGGACTTCTCAAACCTTGTGAGATGCCCAAGGCAAAAGTGATAGACTTTATCATAGACGCTACGCTACTATAGCTATTGCTACGCTAGGGAACATCTCATATGTTCTTTGGGTAATAAACTTTATCTTTCCAATCTTTCTCTTTTTTACACGAAAAAAAGATAAACAGAAAAATCGTCTCTAGCAGGGCTTCAGGGTCGGTAGCTACCGACTACCCTCTCTCCATTTCATTTCTGCCTAAAAACCCATAACTCGCTCATCGCTCAAACAAATGGGTTTTCTTAACGGCAGAAATGAAACTCCGTTCGGCCTTGCAGATACTAGAGGGGAAGAGCAAGCGGTGACGCATCATTTAAAGTGAAAGCTGTTCTCTTTCATCCCAATTCTAACAAACTAGCAACAATAACAACTGGAGTCGTAGCAATATAAAGAACGGCGAAATATCTACTTTAGATTGAAAGTTACTCACGCTCAACAATAGCGTCTCTCTCTTTTTCCTAAAAATTATCTCTCTGACGCGACAGAGAGAAAAAGTTTAGTCTGCCACAGTTTAAATTATCATGGAAATTACTAATCAAGAAAAAGTTAAAAAGAGTTCGGTTCGCCACAATTTCAATAATCAAGGGAGTATCTACACAAAAACAAGGTTATATATAAAATATTCGAAGTTAAGAGTCACAGTTCCATATAAAAGGAAATTACAAACTATTGAGACTTAGATATTTAGTTGTTAACATAATTTATAAACAAACCTTAAAATGATGGGCGCCAGAGGTATATTTATACTCTAAGGTATAGCCATGTTTTTCTATAATCTCATTAGCGATATAGAGTCCCAGTCCCATCCCCTCTATACTATGATAGGTACGATCTCTAGCAAATGCTTTAAGATACACATTGAAATCCTCTGCAAGGGGTTCGCCTTTATTAATCACTTCTATACAGTGTTCTCTATAGCGCACAATAACAGGAAGTGTCTCAGCATACTTTATAGCATTGTCTACCAGGTTTTTCAGTGCGTAAGCAAAGAGGTTAAAGTCCACCACCACTTTCTCATGTCTGATATAACTTTTACAGATGTCTTCATTAATATTTAACATGTCTAAAACCTGTTCTACTATGTCTATAAGAGCGTACTCTTTAGGCTCTAACTCCAGACTTTTTGCTGTCAAAGACTCTACTTGCGCCAGATCATTAAGATGGGTCTGCATCTGCTCAAAAAGTTCGTTAAGTGCGATTCTGTCTTCTTTTTCTATCTCCAACAAAACACTCATAAGCTTTCCCTTGGTAATAGGGGTTTTAAGTTCATGCATCACATTACGCATAAAAAGAGAACGACTTTTTTCTAAAGCCGTCACCTTTTCAACTGAGTCATGAAAGGCGTTGGCCACCTGTGCCACCTCATCGCTTCCTTCTACACGTGTGTCTATATCTTTTTCGCCTAGAGAGAAGCGCTCTATCTGCTGATGGAGACGTTTTAAGGGCTTCACTCCCATGGTCATATAACGATAAAGTACCACTAAAAGAAGCAGTAGCAAAATAGCGGTTGCCCCGATGTAGAGTTTAAAAGGGGTCATCGGTTCATCAGAGCGATAATAGAACATATCATGCATTTTATAAGCATAATAGTAGTGATCTTTATAGACAAAGATCTCTATTTTCCCCGACTGCAAGGTACGTCGCAGCAGTTCATCTTCTATAAGAGGTTTTCCAAATTCTCGTACATTTTTTATATCTACACCACTTACTGGCGTCAAGTTATGCTGTTTAAGATACTTCTCAAAATCTTCGGGTGAAGGGTGTTCCATAAAGAGAATGTCATAGAGCATCACCGCCCGGTGCACCTCGTTGTTTTTATCATGATATATCGCAACATTAACTGCTAAAACAGTAGCGGTAACCAGTAAAATCGCTGCAATAAGCCCTACTGTACGCGTAGCAGAGATGATGGAGTAACTCTTAATTTTCCACAAAACGGTACCCTACCCCTCGCACTGTCTGGATAAATTCATCCAGAGGTACAGAGCCTATCTTTTTACGCAGTCGCCCTACTAAGATGTTAATGCTCTCTATCCCGCTCTCAAACCGATGGGTTTCCATAGAGTTGGCGATGTCAACACGAGAGATCGTGCGGTTGGGGTTTTTTATAAGTAAGCGGAGTATTTCAAACTCGGCTAAGGTCAACTCCAGAAGTTTGCCCTCTTTAAAGATCTGTGTTGCACTGTCATCGATGCGAAACACCCCCTCATCATCACTCTGTGAGACCTTGTTGGAACGCTTCATCACTGTTTTAATGCGCGCCAAAAGTTCACGAGGATCATAAGGCTTGGGAAGATAATCATCTGCACCGTTTTCCAAACCCTGAAGCTTGTCATCAATATCACTACGTGCAGAAGAGATGATGATATAGACATCCGTCATCTTTCTTATTTTTTTACAAAGCTCAAGACCATCCATCTCAGGAAGAGAAAGGTCTAAGATAATAAGATCAAAAGTGTTCACCGCCAACGAAGCAAGTGCTTGAGAAGGTCTTAAAAGATGAGAGACTTTAATACCCTCTTTGTTTAGGTACTTAACCAGAAGGTCTGCCATCTGCTGGTCATCTTCTATCAGTAGTAACTCTAGTGCTTGCATCGCGACCTCTCTTTATCACCTCATAGCTGTAAACCTGAGATTTTTTCTACCCTATCTTAACACCATAATCAAAACGCTTCATATACCAAAGTAAAGTTACGAATCTTTACCTTCTGAGATTGTCCGATCTTCAAAGAACTTAGAGAGTACCTTATAATGTTTGGTATCAACCAGTCCACCCTCTTTGAGACCCTTCAACTGTACTTCAAGAGAATTCTCTATCTCTGAAACGATGAAGTCCA
>JALSUN010000068.1 GCA_027061425.1 Helicobacteraceae bacterium | reverse complement strand
TCGATCAGTTCTGCAGTCTGTTCTGCCGTCAATGGTAGTGGAGGTACGCCTAAAGTCTTGCGCTCAGCAACGTGTGCTTTGTAGTCTTCTAAAAAAGCCATGTATAACCCTTGTTTAAAAATTTTGTTAATTATAACTAAGCTTTACCAAACAAAAAGATGGGTGTTACAAAAGTAAACATATTTATTTTAGAACTGTGTATAAATGCTACAAGTACAAAGATATGCCTGCTCTAGGTGAATACTATAGATTTAGTCTGTCTTCTTGTGTGATAGATGTAACTTTATGACACACTAGGTATCATCTATGAAGGATTTACTACATACTTTAATTTAAGCGTTTCATCATCAACTCTTTTAGTCTGTTGAGCTGGAATGGAAAAATTATAATGTTGTGTTAAAATTCTTAGCAATTGAAAAGGTTTCAGATGTCACAAAGAAAGATCAAAGCACAGTTACAGACTAAAAAGATCCGTACCAAAAGGAAAATATATGTTTTGATCCTGATCTCTATCTTTATCAGTGTGATCTATGATTCCTTTCACTATAACATCCCTTTTTACTATATATTGTACTTCTTTGTAGGAATTGGTCTTGGAGCGATTGAGAGAAGCATGACATCAAACATATTTTGGGACAAAAACCAAAATCAATTGGTTGAGACACAGGATTATGTTCAAATAGGAATATTTGGAATTTTATTACTGTTTAGAATTTTTGTATTACCCTACATCTTAGATGAGAATACACATCCTATACATATCTATGACGCCACTGCTTTGATCACCTTTGGAGTCTTCTACCATAAGATCAAAACGTATCAAAGAGCTTTCAATTCTGCGTTACTTGACAATGCTGTAGAGAATTATGACAGTAATAAGAGAGATGGTTAGTAAAGGGTACCTCTAAAGTAAAATAAGTGAGGTACGACTACCGGTTTAATATAGTCTCTTATTAAGACTACTTTTCCACTTGTTTAACAACTTTTTTCCCTCAGGGTATGGTGTATGGACAAAAGGTATGGTGTCATGTGCTCTGCCAAGTATGATCTCCGTGATCAAGGTATCATCAAAACCTATCGCTGCTGCCTCACTTTTGGTAGTGACATAGTAGACCGCATCCAGATGGGCCCAGTGTATGGCAGAAAAGCACATGGGACAGGGTTCACCGGTAACATAAAGTGTACACCCTTGTAAGTGAAAAGCTTGAAGTTTGGCCGATGCCTTTCTTATGGTCACCATCTCAGCATGTGCGGTGGGATCATTTGTTTTCAAGACCTCATTATGGCCAGAAGCCACTACTTCATCATCTTTAACGATCACCGCACCAAAGGGGCCACCCTCACCTTGGTCTATGCCCTCTTGTGCCTCTTGAAATGCCAAAGCCATAAAGGAGTTCACTAGATACCTTCTTTCCAAGTCACACTGTGTACTAAAACACTGTTATCATCATTGATAAGTGTAAGTTCTCCATCACTGACATTACACTGCAGGTTCATACTTCGTGAAGCCATCGCTTCCAAGTCACCATCAATTTTAAGGTATATGACACTAATGTTGGAAAAACGTTTAAGCACCTTTTTGTTTTGCTTAAACCAAGCCTCCCCTGCACCCTCTTGATAGATATAGATAATAACTTTTTCAGAACGTCCCGAGGCTTTTTTGATCCGTTTTTCATCAGGTTGACCAATATCTATCCATAGTTCTATGTCACCTGTGAGTGATTTTTGCCAAAGGTCAGGTGCTTCATCATCTGAGATACCTCGTGTAAACTCTAACGCCTCATCAGCATTAAGGACATACGCTATTAAACGCATCATAACTCTTAGATCCGTCTCTGATGGATGCTTTGCAAGTGTTAAGCTCTGCTCATCATAATAATGTATGTCCATGTTCGCGATGTTTAGATTACACTTGTAAATTGTTGAACCAACTGCCATAAAACTCTCTTTTTTTAGATTGTATACTTTTACAGCAAAATAACAGCTCAATTGTACATCACATATTATCGTGAAAAAGTAGCTAAAAAAGCTCTCTTTAAAAGAGAGGGGAATAGAATTAGTAATATTCTAATCTCAAAGGTCATCAATGAACCTCTCTAACGTTATATCCGGATTTTTTATTATTTTAGCACTCACGACCAACTTCGGATTTTTTTATGGTGATACTACCATTTTGGAAGAGCACAGCAAGTATGAGCTCTTCGCTGCCATCATCTTTAATCTTATCGCAACCATCTATAAACTAGGAGACAAGACCCAGTTGGGTGCAGTTCTTTTAGCCACCAGTCTGGTAGCCGACATCCAGCTCATCGCTTCGGCTTCGGTCTGGGCCTTAGGCGAATATGTTATTGGTATGACACCAGAGGTGACAACAGCTATTATTTCGATCTCTGGAGGTGCTCTTATCGCCAACATCATTTCGGCAGTCCTTTTTGCCGGAGGAACCCTCAAGTCAAAGCGATAAAGCGTGGATAACACCGCCCTCTTCCTCATCATACGCCGTCTTCGCGTACCGATGTTCGTGCTGATCGTCACCTTTAGTATCTCTATACTTGGTATGGTACTGATCCCCGGAGTTGATGATGCTGGTAAGGTCTACCATCTCACCTTCTTTGATGCCTTCTACTTTGTCTCTTATATGGCATCGACCATCGGGTTTGGCGAGTCTCCTTATACCTTTACCTATCCACAGCGGTTATGGGTCTCTTTTTCTATCTATATGACGGTCATCGGTTGGTTTTACGCTATAGGTTCTATCATTGCATTGGTACAGGACAAGGTTCTATCAACCCAACTGGCACTGGCCCACTTTCAAAAACAGATCAACGCCCTGCGTTCACCCTTCATCATCTTTGTGGGCTACAACCTCTTACACAAAAACATCATCCAGCGTCTCAGTGATGAAGGCATACACTCCGTAGTTATCGAAAAAGATGAATCGCGTATCGAAGAGATGGTCCTCTCTAACTATACATTGGACATCCCTGCACTACAGGGAGACATCAAAGACCCTGACCTGTTTGAGATCGCAGGGATCAGTAAAAAGAACTGTATGGCTGTGGTCTCTCTCTCCAGCGATGATGCACTCAACCTGCACGCGGCTATGGCAGCAAAACTACTCAACAAAAATGTTAAAGTCATTGTTGAAGCTACATACGAAGAGTATGCAGAAAACCTGAACACCATCGGTATAGAGATCGTTGAAAACCCTTTTAAGATCGTAGCCAAACGTCTTTTTATGGCATTAAGGGCACCTTCACTTTTAATACTGGAACAGTGGATATATGAAGATGGTCTGCAGCTAAAACCTCAGGATCTTTTACCGAAAAAGGGCAAATATATCATCTGTGGCTATGGACGTATGGGTAAGGCGATCAGGATCGCCCTTAAGCGTGCCAACATCAACTATCTCTTTATCGAGACTGATCCAAAAAAAGTGCGCAAGATGCGAAAAAATGACAGTCACATCATCAGTGGTGATGGTCATGACAAAAAAATGTTACTCGATGCCGGGATCAAAGAGGCAAGCTGTATCATCGCTGGTATGAATGATGACTTCATCAACCTCAGTATTGTCATGGCTGCTAAAAAGCTCAACCCCAATATCTTTACCGTAGCCCGCCAAAACAACATCTTCGATCAGTGCATCTTTACTGCAGCACATATAG
>JALSUN010000067.1 GCA_027061425.1 Helicobacteraceae bacterium | reverse complement strand
TGGGATGCAGATGACAGCAAATATATAGAAGATATGAAAAGACATTCTACGCGTTGGGTGCAACTTCCCATCTCTCCTTCAGCTGAACAGTTCTCTCGTGTTATCTTTGTGATGATTAATCAACTATTGAAACTCACCTCGATGATTAATGGCGAGAGAGAAGTAAAACTTAACAGTGTTATTGTGCATGAGACGGCTACGGGTTACGCACAGGGTTTTGAAGAAGATGCTTACTCAAAACTCATGGGGAACATCAACATGAACCACATCATCTTTAGTGAGGCTGTTCGTGCCGACTGGAAAGATCCAGAGCTTTGGGAAAAGATAAAGAGTGGAACGACTTTTGTCAATCCGCAGACCGTCTAGCCGCTTTTAAGCCTTTGTAAACAGTGCTTTTTTGGTACTACTGTTAAAACTAAAATGGGTTGAGATTACCTTGACATCTGTACCTGCTTCTAAACGACTGACTTTAGCATCTACAAATATAAGAGCATTACCTGTTGCAAGTGGAGAAACCATCCCTGGTGCGTACTTGTCACAAATAGTGAAGTACTCACCATCAAAATGTCCGGGAACTAAGGTGTTTCTACCGGGTCGGCATTGGTAGGGTTTGGCCAGTTTGGCAGTGATGGGTGCGATGTATTTGTCAGTGACCGCTGAAAGTGCATTGATAGTACTACGTCCAAATATCTCAAAGATTAGTGCTGCTGCTAGAGGATTTCCGGGAAGGTTAAGCACATAGGTCTCTTTTATGCGACCAAAAGTGGTCGGTTTTCCTGGTTTTACCTCTATCTTTTCAAATATATTGGTGTAGTCAAAGGCTTGAAATGCCTCTTTGGTATAGTCAGCATCACCAACACTTACTCCGCCAGAAGTGATGATAAGGTCGGAGTCTAAGGCTGAGGTGATGTGCTCATGGATGGAGTCAAGGGTATCACTGGCAGTACCGATGAACTGTACTTCACATCCCAACTCCTGACAACGTGCCATGATGGTGGGGGTGTTGGTGTTGTAGAGTTGATGGTCCTCTACCTGTTCAAAATGCATCTTCAATTCATTTCCTGAGGCGAAAAGTGCCACACGAGGCTTTTTGTAGACCTTGACTTGTGAGATACCTTGAGACGCCAGTAGGGTAATTTGATGGGCGTAAAGACGTGTTCCCTTAGTGAGTAATCGGTCACCACTTTTGATGTCTTCACCTGCGAGACGGATATGCTGTGCGGGTTTGATCTCTTCAGGGAAAGTAACATGGTTCGTTTTTACACTCACATCTTCTATAGGCACAATGGCTTCACACCCTTGAGGGATACGTGCTCCTGTCATAATCTTCAGGCAACTTCCAGCACTTAGTGCAAGTTCTTCTTTATCACCGGCGAAAATAGTATGTTCACAAAGTAGTGTCTTACCTGCATCTGCCATAGTGATGGCATAACCATCCATGGCAGAGTTGTCAAAAGGGGGAAGGTTGTGTGTTGCAGTAATCTCTTCAGCAAGGACGTGACCGAGGGCCTCTTCTATGGGAAGAAGTTTATGAGACTTCTGTTGAACCTGTTCAAAAATGAGAGAGAGTGCTTGATCAACTGTTACCGCCATGAGAATCCTTGGGCATAAAGTAGAGTGATTATAGAAGAAGTTGTTTAAAAAGTAGGTAAGTGGGCGATGTCCTTACAATAATGAGAATTAGTGTAAAATCCACTTATGAATGAAATGTATGAGATGAGCCTTTGGTTACATGAGGCGGGTGTGTTGTTTTTACTGTTGGTCTTTTTAGGTTCTCTGTGGCAGTTACAACGTGCAGATGAGATGATAGTGTATCTGCGTAAGATGCGCATACAGTCTCCGATGATTATGATGTTGATGTTTACTCCTATCTTTACCGGTATGGTGATGATGGCAGCCAAACACCTGGAGTTTACGATCGCTAACATAGTGATGATTATTCTCTCTATAGTACTTATTGTGTTTGAAGTCAAACGCTCTAAACCCTTGAAGTTTGCCACGATAGCTGAAGAGGGTGCTTTTGAGAAGTATAAAAAAGATGCCACCTCTATACTGGTAGCGGAAATTGCTTTGATCATTATGATTAGTTTATGGATGTATTTATGAGATTTTTGTTTGATGATGATGCTGGAAAAGAGCAGTTGACTTTAAAGGGTGAAGCCTTTAAATACCTTATAAAAGTTCGTCGTCACAGTGTTGGTGACGTGTTGGGGTTTCGTAAAACACAAGAGAGCAGTACACTGTTTCTTTATGGCTTGGTAGATGTAGATGGCCGCAGTGCCACACTTGAACTCAAAAGTGCTACTGAAGAACCTGTTACTTCTGAGAAGCATCTGCATGTGGGTTGGTGTGTGGTTGATGGTAAATCTGTAGAGAAGGTCTTACCCTTACTCAACGAGTTAGGAGTCTTTAAAATTACTTTTATTTACTGTGATCGATCTCAAAAAAACTTTAAGCCTGATTTGAAGCGTTATAGACGGATCTTAGAGAGTTCCATGCAGCAGTGTGGGCGTAGTGAGATGATGGTTTTTGATGAAGTCAAAGATGTGAAAACTTTTGTAAGTCAAAATCCTGAGACGGTTGCTTTTGATTTTTGTGATGAGGTTTTGGATGATGGTAGTGGGATTTCTACTGTTTTGGTGGGAAGTGAAGGGGGCTTTAGTGATGCAGAGCGATCACTGCTCGCTTCGCAACGTATGGTACGTTTGAACACACCTATGATTTTGCGTTCTGAGACTGCTGTTACTGCTATTGCTTCTAAGGTTTTGCTTTAGTTTTGAGACGAGATTTTTTTTACTTTTATCCTTTTTTACTGTTGAATTTTATCTTGCTTCCCTCACTTCACACTCTGTCATTCCTGCGTAGGCAGGAACCCAGGAGTTACTTCGTTCATGCAATTAGTGTTATTTTCTAGAAAGTATTTTGAACTTTATAACTTGGTCTTTTCATTCTTTCTCTTTTTTACCCGAAAAAAAGATAAACACACAGCACTAAAGTGCCGTACAGGACGGAACTAAATTCCGTATCGTAGAAAAATCGTCTCTAGCGGGCTTCAGGGTCGGTAGCTACCGACTTCCCTCACTTCGTTTCATTTTTGCCTAAAAATACCAAACTCGCGTTGCTCAAACAGTGGCATTTTCTTCACGGCAGAAATAAAACTCCGTTCGGCCTTGCAGATGCTAGAGAAGAAGAGCAAGCGGTGACGCATTAATCAATGTGAAAGCTATTCGCTTTCATTCCAATTCAAACAAAGTCGCAACAATAACAACTTGAGTCGTAGCAATACAAAGAAAGAGAATCTAACTTCTTTAGGTTATGAGCTTATTACTCTCAACAATAGCGTCTCTCTCTTTTACGGTCTACGCCGTTGATGCTTTGCATAACAACTCTGTTTCCGAAGCTATAAAAGCCAAGCAGTTGGCTTTTGCTTTACGCTTCTCATCTCTGACGCGACAGAGAAAAAAAGTTCGGGGTGCCACAGTTTAATTAACAGGGTAGTATGCGAACAAGACCAAGTTTTCACATAAAAATCAAAGAAAAAACGACAAAAGTAAGATTAACAAGTTCAGTTTAGAAGCAAAAAAAACCTCAAATCAAAGAGACAAAAACCAAACAGTTGTTACTTTAAAAATATTTAGATATAATTCGCGTCTTAATAATCCGCACCCGTACGGATTTTAAAAATATACAGTGACTACGTTAACCCCGTGGCACAAAAGGTAAAGTTATGAAAAAAGAGATTCACCCAACATCAGTAGAATGTGCAGTTTCATGTGCATGTGGTAACGAGTTCGTTACAAAAAGTACTAAAGACACACTTCGTATAGACATCTGTAATGAGTGTCACCCATTCTTCACAGGTTCTGAGAAGATTGTTGATACTGCTGGACGTATTGAGAAATTCAAAGCACGTTACGCAGCGAAATAAATCGAGCGTAAGCATTGCTTACCCTTGTACCTACTCCCATCGGCAACATCGGCGATATCTCGCTGAGAGCCATGGAAGCCCTCTCCCAAGCAGACATACTCCTCTGTGAAGATACACGAGTCACCAAAAAACTTTTAAACATTTTAGACACACGTTATGATTTGAAACGCCGTGAACAAGAATTTATCTCCCTGCACTCCCATAATGAGACCGAATTTGTTGAGAAATTAGATCCCTCTTTTTTTGAGCAAAATGTGGTCTATGTAAGTGATGCAGGTATGCCGGGTATTAGTGATCCGGGTCAAGGATTGGTGCGTTATTGTATTGATCATGAGGTGAAGTATGATGTTCTTCCTGGGGCTAATGCTGTTTTGACGGCGTTTGTTGCTAGTGGTTTTGTGGCGACGAAGATGCTCTTTTTTGGATTTTTGCCCCATAAAGGAAGTGAACGCAGTAACAACCTGCAAGAAGCACTTTTTAATGGGTACACAACAGTTCTTTACGAAGCACCGCATCGCCTTGCTAAACTTTTAAATGAGTTGGCACTTGAAGTACCTGAACGTCGTTTGTTTTTGGCTAAAGAGTTGACAAAAAAGTATCAGACTTACATACATGGTACGCCAAAAGAGGTGCAAGAACAGTTGAAAAGTGAGATACGTGGAGAATGGGTTGTGGTGATAGAAGCAGGTACTGCACATCACTCCACCATGAGTGAGCGTGACATCCTAGCGTTTGATCTTCCTAAAAAAGTCGCCTCTAAACTTATTGCTAAGATTACAGGTGAGAGTCCAAAAGCATGTTACCAGAGGCTTTTAGAACTTAACTAGGCTGTTGGGTCTTTTAAAAAGGCCAAGTTAATGGTGTCAATACCATTGATCACTTTTTTCCCAACACGCAGTTTGACACTGTGAAACAAAAAGAGCTCTCCTGCATTGTTGACACCGATGATAAAGGTGTACTCACCAAATGAGTAACGTTTTAGACCCATTGGTGCGATTTTTTCAGATGGGTTTTCTACATAAAAGCAGACACCATTAGGAAAGTCGAAATCTCTTGCTTCAAGCTCTTTAATGTGTACTTCACCGAGGTCTGATGTGACCTGAACTGTTAATTTTTGGTCGAGCTCATGGGCTCTAACTTTGTATGCGCCGTAAGTGATTTGCATTTTTATCCTTTTATGAGTATGGGGTTTTGAATTACTATATGAATTCTTTAGAGAAATCATACTCAAATTCTCGTAAATAATAGGCTTTTATGGGCTATAAACCACTTTTTTTTACTTTCATATAGGACTAACCCCAAATTAGCTATAATACGCGGTTTGAAAATACCAAGCGATAAACATCATTTGAGTGACCTGTTATAGGCCATTTTGATGATATTTATATGAAGGAAAAGAATGTTACTTTTTACTCCAGGACCTACGCCGGTTCCAGAATTTGTTCGTGTTGCGATGGCAGGTGAGACCATACACCACCGTACCCCTGAATTTGAGGCGATATTTGCTGAGACGCGTGCACTACTTTTTAAGTTAATGGCTACTGACGAGGTTATTATGCTGGCAACTTCGGGAACAGGTGCTATGGAAGCTGCTGTTATCAACCTTTGTCATGACACCTTGCTTAACGTTAACTCCGGTAAATTTGGTGAGCGTTTTGGAAAAATCGCGGTAGCAAGTGGTCTTAACAGTGTTGAGATTAAACATGAGTGGGACACACCAGCTACAGTAGAAGAGGTTGTTGATGCTGTAAAAGCAAACCCTTCTATAGACGCTATCGCGATTCAGATCTCTGAGTCTGCAGGTGGTCTTCGTCATCCAGTAGAGGCGATCGCTAAGGCTGTCAAAGCGATTAATCCTAAGATCATGGTGATCGCTGATGGTATTACTGCTGTTGGTGTTGAACGCATCGATGTGACGGATATAGACTGTCTGCTTGCAGGAAGTCAAAAGGCATTGATGTTGCCACCAGGTCTTGCTATTTTAGGTTTGAGTAATGCTGCGGTAGAAAAAGTGGGTAAGGGAAAAGGGTACTACCTTAACCTCGCTTCAGAGATCAAAAAACAGTCTCAAAACACTACGGCATATACAGCAGCTACGACACTTGTTATCGGTCTTGGTGCAGTCCTTAAGCATATTGATGAAGGTGAAGGTTTTGGTAAACTTTACTGTGACACCGCACGTCGTGCCAAGGCGTGTCGCTTTGCATTGGAGGCCTTAGGTCTACACTCTTACCCTGCTTCTGCAGCACGCTCTATGACAACGATAGATGATGCAGATGCTTCTGAGATCCGCAAACTTCTCAAAGAGGAGTTCCAGGTCAACGTAGCAGGTGGTCAAGACCATCTTAAAGGTAAAATCTTCCGTATTAACCAGATGGGACTTATAGAACCTTATGAAATCACTGCGGTCGTCAATGCAGTGGAGCTTGCCTTGGCAAAAATGGGACGTCGTGACTTTGATGGTACGGCGAGTCGTGTCTTTAATGAGACCTATTATAAAACGATGTTAATTAAAAGCAAAGAGAACTGTAATGATATTTGAACACGAGATTCCTGAATGCTCTAAACTCTATTTTGGTACGTCTGCTAAGCGCAAGCGCGAGATAGAGAAGATCGCTAGTGATGTACTTTATGATAGTGGGTTTCAGGAGATTGTAACACCACTTTTCTCTTACCACCAAGATGACTCTATTGCTGATGTCAAAGAGTTGGTACGTGTCAATGATACTAAAAATAACAAGATGAGTCTGCGTGCGGACTCTACTATAGATGTTGTACGTATCATTACCAAGCGTTTGGGACGTAATACTAAGCATAGTAAATGGTTCTACATACAACCCACCTACCGTTACCCTTCAGTGGAGCAGTACCAAGTGGGTGCTGAGGTTATTGGTGAAAAAGATTTGAGTGTGGCACTGAACCAGGCTATGAAGATATTTGAATGTTTAGAAGTTTCTCCACTTCTTCAAATCTCAAACATCGCCATCCCTAACAAACTCTCTAAACTTCTTGAGATTCCTTTAGATGACTTTAGACACATTAACATTCAAAAGTTTTTAGAGCTTAACATCGAGTGGGTGACAAAACTGGTCTACTTACAGCATCCAGAAGATATAGATGCGATTATAGAGATGGTTCCTGATGAGATTAAAGAAGAACTTGTCAAGATGAAAGAGATGTGTGACAAGATCGACTATAAGAACAAGGTAATAGCACCACTTTACTACGCAAAAATGCTCTATTATGATGAGCTGTTTTTTAGAGTAATTGAAGGTAATGATGTCAATGCACGTGGTGGACGTTATGTCAATGGTGGTGTCACATCGGTGGGCTTTGCCATTAACACAGACACACTAATAGAAGCAAATAAGTAAGGAACAGTTTATGAACAATAGAGCAGATTTAATTGTAGGAATACAATGGGGTGATGAAGGTAAGGGTAAAATAGTAGATGCTTTGGCATGTAAGTATGACATGGTATGTCGTAGTCAAGGTGGACACAATGCAGGTCACACGATCTGGGTTGATGGTGTGAAGTATGCACTTCACCTTATCCCTTCAGGTGTGTTAAACCCTAAAGCTATAAATGTTGTTGGTAATGGCGTGGTCCTCTCTCCTTCTTCTATCATTAAAGAGATGGAGCAGTTTGAAGGTCTAGAAGGTCGTCTATATATCTCTGATAAAGCACACCTAAACCTCTCTTACCATGCACTGATAGACCAAGCTAAAGAGCGCCTAAAAGGTGACAAGGCTATTGGTACAACAGGTAAGGGCATCGGGCCAGCATATTCTGATAAAATTAATCGTACAGGTTTTAGAGTCGGTGAACTTCTTAACCCTGCCAAACTTTGTACAGGTATTATAGAGTACTTTGAGCAAAACCGCGCTATCTTTGACGTATATGAGATCGCAACACCGAATGAGGCTGAACTTTTAGCAGAACTTGAAGGTTATAAAGCAAAACTTGCACCTTTTATTACAGACACAACACAGATGGTCTGGAAAGCACTTGACGAAGATAATAAAAAAGTTCTTCTTGAAGGTGCACAGGGAACACTACTTGACATCGACCACGGTACGTATCCTTATGTAACTTCATCAGCAACAGTAAGTGCGGGTGCGTGTACGGGTCTTGGGATTAATCCTAAAGACATTGGTAAGGTTATTGGAATTGTTAAAGCGTACTGTACTCGTGTTGGTAATGGACCATTTCCTAGTGAAGACTTTGGTGAAGATGGTGCACGTCTTGGCGAACAAGGTCATGAGTTTGGAACAACAACAGGGCGCGCACGTCGTTGTGGTTGGTTTGATGCCGTAGCAACACGCCATGCATGTCGTCTTAACGGTGTTGATGAACTTTCACTAATGAAGCTTGATGTACTTGATGGCTTTGATGAAGTGAAGCTTTGTGTGGCGTATAGCTACAATGGCGAAGAGATTAACTATATGCCAGCAGATCTTGAAAATGTGACACCGATTTATAAAACCTTCAAAGGGTGGAATGACTCTGTCGGTGTTCGTGAGTTTAGTAAACTGCCTCAAGATGCTCAGGACTTTGTGCGGACTATTGAAGAGATTAGTAGAACGAAGGTCGGCATCATATCAACATCACCAGAACGCGAAGACACCATCTACTTATAAAACGTAGCTTCGGCGCGATTTGCACCAGGGTTCACCTCTCTACGCACACTAGTGCGCTATCGGGTTCACGCCCGGCACAACTCACACCAAATCTACGTTTTATAATAGCCTACAGATACACTTTACCTTTTTTCTTTCGTGACAGTCATCACCTTCTAATTTTTTAAATATTGTTATAATGATTGAAAGAGTTATTTAGTGGCTCAAATATACTATAAAGATATGTGATGAAATTTTTTGACTTTAAAACTTGGAATGCTAAGAAAATTTTAAAAGAGATCGCTTTAATGGCTTTGATGGTGCTGGTGGTGAGTAATGTGTTGAGTTATATCCGTCAACCTGACTTGAGCAGTTCTGAACTGCCTCAGTTTAAAGAGATGATGATTACGGGGGAAGTCTTTGATGCTCGTGATTTTAAAGGGAAGCCTCTTTTAGTGCATTTTTGGGCGACTTGGTGCCCTGTCTGTAAGGCTGAGGCTGACAACATTGAACGGCTTTCTAAGTATTATAATGTAGTTACGATAGCCGTGAAGTCAGGGGATGACAGTGCAGTTTCTCAGTTTTTAGCGAAGCGAGACCTACACTATAGAGTGATAAATGATCCAGACGGTAAGTGGGCTAAGACTTATATGATTGGGGCTTATCCTACCAGTTTTATCTATAATAGAAATGGTGAGATTAGTTTTAGTGAGGTGGGATACACCTCTACTTTAGGTCTCTACTTGAGAATGTGGTGGGCGGGGCTTTAGTCTTTAGTTAACGTCATCTCGTAAAGCCACTGTTGCAGAGGTAGAAACTGTTCATAGTGGTGATAAAGCTCTTCAATGAACTTTTTATGACTTATGGTGCTGGCTTTTAAGGTGTGAAAGACAGCAACTGCTTTCATTTTTGCTAGATACTCATGGCTTATCTCTTTGTCAAAGGTCTTTGGCAGACGTTTGTACTCTGCCTCTTGAACACGATACCCTTTCGTTTTTAGCGCTTCCAATATATGATGAAGGGCTTCTCTGTTTTTGTCCACTTTGATGTAGTCTCTGTAAGCAGAGAGTAGGTCGGGATCAAAGGTTCTAATGCCTGAGGCGAGCAGTAACTCTTGGGGTGAAAAGTGCAGGTAAAAACAGCTTGATTGCATTCTAATGTGCTGCCCCTGCCAAAAAATCACGCCTACCTTGGATTTTATAGGTGTTTTGTCTTTGGAAAACCGTGTATCGCGGTAAATTCGAAAGAGTGACTGGTTGATTTTAGGTATGGCGTTAATGGTAGGAACAAGTGCTTGAAGGTGCTCTCCCATCTCCTCTACAAAATCACGGCTGGGTTCTAAAATATACTTGATATAGTCCTCTTTATGCGCTTCAAACCACTCTTTATGGTTGTTTTTTTGAACCTCTTTTAAAAAGGGAAGGGTCTCCTTAGGAAAATGTGAAAAAGCCATACGTCACCTATATATAAAATTTCAGATGTTATTATATCTTAGAGGATTGATTTAGAGCGCATCTTTAGTGAAGTTAGATAAAATAAAGAAAAAGTTTAGGAGTTTAAGTGTTGCAGATATTTATACTTATGCTCCTTGCTATAAGCTTGAGCGCTACCAATGTGGACAATAATCAAAGTCAAGTAGCAGATATAAACAGTTCAAGTATAGAAGTTCCAGCTGAGAGTAACGTTGTACCAATAGATGTGCAACCTACAGATACAAACAGAACAAAAGAGGAGAATACAACTTCTTCTCAAGATACAACACTACATATTAATTTAAATAAAACCTTGAAAACTGATGATAATAAAAGTAATTCAAAAAAGGCGACGACGACTCTCAATATACTTTCAAATTATGATAATGCTACTATTACAGGCGAGATGCACACTGAAGAAAATCTTACAAAAGCTCAAGATGTCAATAATACCAATGCCATTAGTCCTACAACAAAACTCGATGATGTTAGTAACTTAGATATAGCAAAAGTAAAACGAGAGCAGAGAAAGATCGCGCGTAATCAAAAGTCTCACGAAGATGGAAATACTGAGGATAAAGACCAACTTGTTGACACTATTGTTGTTAAAGGGTCCGTTTTACAAGGGCGCATTGATCAGCTGACTTCTGAGTACATAAGCTTTAAACTCATTTATGGAATAGGTTCTATTCGCATCGATTATGCTGATGTTGAATCTTTGAACACGGAACATGAATATCATATATATTTTGATGGTAAAGAGACTTTAGGAACCATTAGTGAGATTAAAGACCACGCCTTTTTAAAAGTAAAACACGGTGAGGTCGAAGAGCTTATTACCATCTCTAAAATTGACAGAGTCATCGTTTCAGAAAGAGAAGATGACTCTGTAGAAAATCAATTAAGAAATATGTTTCCCTATTGGAGCGGTAGTGTTGATGTAGGTTTAGAATATGAAGCGGGTAACTTGGAGAAGCGAAAGGCCAAACTAGAATCACATATAGAACGTAAAAGAAGTGAATATAAAACTATTTTTGATGTAGCCTATGCTTATGAGTCAACAAAAACAGTGGATACCCCCAATCTACTTACTAAACATGAACTGTACTCTTTTTTAGAACAAAATTATCTTTTTACAACCGATGATCTTCTTTTTGCCGAGATAGGTTATGACTTTGATGAACCACGATTTGTTAACAATAGACTCTATCCTTCGGTGGGTTATGGTTATCATTTGGCAACAGATAAGTCACATTGGGTGCAGTTTAAGGTGGGTGGCGGTTTTGTCTATGAGGATTTTTTATCTTATGATGAAAATAGTAGTGCCAGCTCAAATCAGTATTTAGCAGGTCTTTTTGCAGTTGATGCCAGTTATAAGTTTGAGGATCTGATGTTAGTAAATAGTATTGTATTGGGTGTGCATTTCTTTTATATGCCAGGGATCCGTAGTCTTAAAGAAAATTGGCTTTTTAGATACTCCATTACGGGGAGTATCCCCATCTCAAAAATCTTGGCACTTAAAGCGGTGGCCAAACAGGTAAGTGATGATAACCCCTCTCCAGATATTGGTAATAATAAGCTGACCTTTGATCTTTATTTAAGTCTGAACTTTTAGATAAAGAGAGTTGTCCTCATATCTAAATAAAAATCTTAGTAATAATATTCATAATATGAATTAAGTTCATTTTAATTATAAAATACCTACAATTTAGCATCTAAAATGTAGGGAGTGTTATGTCACGACTCAACAATGAAATTAAAAACATTAAACGTCAGCGTATTTTAGAACATGCTGCGGAGATGTTTGAAGCACAAGGTTATGAGGAGATGAAAGTCTCTGTCTTAGCCAAAGAAGTGGGGGTGAGTGTAGGAAGTATTTACGCTTACTTTGACTCAAAAGAGGGACTTTATAGTGCTTGGGTATGCAGTGAGATTGAGAGTGCTTATACGGTTTTTGAAACACTGTTTCAACAAGAACTACCATTTGAAACAATCTTAGAGCAGTCTATTCGTGCGAAGTTCCAACTCTTTTCTAAAAAGCGAAAAACACTCAAGACCGGAGTGCTGAACAACCCATTTTTCTTTGAAGCCCAGCAAGTAGAACATAAAGAAGCGTTGGAGAAACTCTATACACTGTTTATCCTGCCTATAGAGACCATTAAAACTGTGAATATAGAGAGTATGCAACTGGTCTACATTTTAAACTCTATAGGTAACGCCTACATCATACGGTGGATAGAAGGTGATATAGACAATTTAGAAGATAAGGTAGGCGAAGTGTTTAGTGTGTTTATGTCTCTGCTACAAGGTAGGGTACAAACATGAAAAGACTTCTAATTTTACCACTGTTATCACTAACACTTTATGCGACATCCCTCCCTTTTCTCCTTGAAAAAGCACAGAACAATGAACTTATCGATGTTTATAAAGCTAAACTTACCTCTGCAGAAGTGGCTTATGATGCGAGTAAATCTTCTTACTATCCACGTATAGACATTGGTGCTTCCGGAAAGCTCTTTACACCTAAAGATGCCTTGGGTGCAGGACAGGTATACAATGCCTATGCCGAAGCTTCTGTGGTACTTATGGATGGTTTTAAACGTGAAAACATCTTGGATGAAAAGACCAAACGCCGTCATGCAAGCGAGTATGATCTTGCTCAGGTCAAAAAAGATGTCTCACTGCAAGTAGCCT
>JALSUN010000066.1:8100-12911 GCA_027061425.1 Helicobacteraceae bacterium | reverse complement strand
CTGGTCCACCAATGTCGATGTTTTCTATAATATCTTCGAAATCATCCGTCTTCTCAATCGTCTCTTTGAACGGGTAAAGGTTCACACAAACAAGGTCGATGGCTTCAACACCCAACTCTTTGGCTTGATCAAGGTGAGACTGCTTGTCACGACGGTGTAAGATACCACCATGGACAAAAGGGTTTAGTGTCTTTACACGCCCTTCAAAGCACTCTGGAAACTTCGTCACTTCATCGATCTCGATAGCAGCAACACCCGCCTCTTTTAACATCTTAAACGTACCACCAGTCGAGATGATCTCGAAATCATTGGCTACTAAAGACTTTGCGAATTCAACAATATTACTTTTATCACTAACACTTATAAGGGCACGTTTCATACTCTACCTCGGACAATTAATTTTTGGAATTTTAACAAAGAAGGGATTAGGACTTGGTAAAAGTAAGTCATACGGTTCATTTCAAAAGAAAAGCCCATGAACACACATGGAAGAAAGTTTTAGCTGTTTTCAAACATCTTGATCTGCTTTAAGTACATCTCTAAGTTTTCAAAACGGTGATTACCACCTTCTTGAACTACTACCTGGGCACCTGCATACTTCGCTTCTGCTTTTTTGTAGTCCAAAAGTTCATCACCTTTTTGTAACAACAGCAGATAGTTTTGAGGTCTTGTTGGTGCAGGTACTGCAAACTCAAAAAGTGCTTTCAAGTCATCTCTTGTAAACTCAAACGCCTCGCCGCTACACCAATAGTGGTTGGTACCCACAAAACTGCTTAAAGTGATAAAAGGCTCTGTAGAGGGATTAATAAGGACGACTTTAATACCCAAAAGTTCTGCAAAGTAACTGGCATAAAACCCACCTAAAGATGAACCGATAATAAGGTCAATCTCTTTTTCTATGAGTAATTTCTTTATAAAACTGATCGCCTCTGTCGGAGACACAGGCAAGTCTGGTGAAAGAACGTAATCTTCTCCAAAATACTCTTTTAAGAGTCTGCTCTTTGTAGAGTCACCACAAGAGGCAAAACCGTGCAGATACAGTATCACTTTATACTCACCGAAACTTCAGGATCCATTGTCAGACGTTGTTGCATGGCATAACCCATAAACAGTGTTATAAAGTCACCTAAACTCAAACCTTTTTTGTTCTCTATTTTGATATAGATATGTCTGCTTTCACCTGCCAAAACAGCTTGAAGTTTCTTCTCAAACTGACCATTTTTATTAACAATTTTGTCAAACATAGGATCTTGTTGTTTTAGGGCGGTAAGTGAGGCTTGGTTTTTTGCTAACATCGCTTTTACAAAGCTCTTTTCGCTATGTATTTTTGCACCATCTAAAGTGAATTCAGCATTGATTTGACTACGTTCCATGTCTGATTTAGCTTTCTTCATTTCACCTTTATAACTTATGTAAATCAGGTTTTTCAAAAAGCCTTTCGGGTTGTCTATTTTGATGTTGATGCTGTTAATGACTATGTAACTCATAGCGCCCATAGGGTTGGTGTCCATCACCTCGTTAAGTTTTTCAAACCCCTCTTTGATGGTGTACTGACTGTTAATTGCAAAGGTAAACTCACCAGTACTCAGGGCACCCTTGTCTTTTATGACAACATCTTTGCCCTCTTTTTTCAAGGTGAGACTGTACTGACCATCTGTGTTGGTGTCGAGATGTGCTTTGAGGTACTTATACTGTGCACTTTTCTTACCAAATTCTTTAGAGACTTCATTTTTGTCAAAAAAGAGGTTGTGTCCATCTGTCTTTATGTCAGTCAATGCAACTGCAAATGAGCGACTCTCACCATTTTTAAGTGTGCCGTTACCATCTTTAAACTCTATGAAATCCTTCACATTATGAAGTTTTATAAGTTCTATCGAGGTCTCATGCGACTCACCCTTGTCATCTAAGCTATTTAAGAGGACATTTTCCAAACGGCAATCCCCTTTTTGACACGAAACCTTGGAGACTTTAGAGATGTTGCCATCTTTAACTTTTGCAGCGACAAGTGCTGTAAACTCTTTTTCATAAACTTCTTGTGCACTTAAAAGTGTACAGACTAACAGGGTAGTTACCGCGAGTGTGATTTTAAACATTGTATTCCTTTTTATTTGTGATCTTCTATCTCTATAATTTCATCAGCACACCAATGTGCCAAGTCCAACTCATGGGTGATCAACAACATAGCTGTTGTGTCAAGATGTTTGAGAAGTAACTTCATGACATCAAGTTGTATGACATTGTCCAGTGCTGAAGTAGGTTCATCCAGCAAAAGTAGTTCAGGCTTCATCAAGAGCGCACGTACTATAGAACAGCGTTGAAGTTGTCCTCCAGAGAGTTCGTGAGGCTTTTTTTCCAAGAGATGACGCTCAAGGTTCATCTCTTCAAGATACGTTTCTAAGCCCTCCAATGGCGCTACATCTGCAATCTGATTGATAATGCTGTAAGCAGGATGAAACGAGGTGTAGGGGTCTTGAAACACTTGAGAGAGAGAGGGAACTTCAAGTGTGCCGCTAAGAGGTTTCAGGTTGCCTAGTATCAACTCAAAAAGTGTACTTTTACCTGAACCACTCGCACCAACAACCGCCTTGATCTCACCCACTTTCAGAGAGAGGCTAAAGTCTTTATAAAGCAGCAGATCGGGTGTGTACCCAAAACTCAGCCCCCGCACCTCTAAGATGTTTTTCAACGAATCTGACCGTTTCCATAGACTTTGAACTTGTAGGTCGTCAGTCCCTCTATACCCATTGGTCCACGGGCATGAAGTTTGTTTGTAGAGATCCCCACTTCAGCACCAAAACCAAAAGCACCACCATCAGTAAAACGGGTAGAGGCATTGACATAGACAGCTGCTGCATCAATAGCGTTTAAAAACAGTTCAGCAGTGGTGTAGTTTTCAGTCACGATGGCTTCAGAGTGTCCTGAACCAAAACGTACAATGTGCTCTATAGCACCATCAACACCATCCACCACTTTAATGTTTAAGATGTTTGCCAAATACTCAGTATCGTAATCTTCATCAGTAGCATGTGTAACATCTATGATCTCTTGTGTTGCATCACACCCTTTAAGCGCCGTCATCGTCTCATCAAAAGCCATTTTAAGTTTAGGAAGCGTCTGCGCTGCAGTTGCCTTGTCCACTAGCAGTGTTTCCATAGCGTTACAGACACCAGGACGGTCTACTTTTGCATTGATGGCGATAGAGAGTGCCTTACCCAAGTCTGCATCTTTGTCAATGAAGGTATGACACTGACCCTTGTCATGTTTGACAACAGGCACTGTAGAATTTTCGCTCACGTAGCGAATGAGCCCTGCACCGCCACGAGGCACAATAAGATCAACATACTTGTCCATCTTAATCAGTTTGGCGACACCCTCACGTGATGCGTCAGGAAGTAGAGAGATGAGTGCTTCTGGCAGATTATTATCTCTAAGTGTCTTTTTCAGGGTTTTGGCGATAACAACGTTTGAGTGTTCCGCCTCCTTGCCCCCTTTTAAGACACAGACATTAGCCGACTTAAAACAGAGTGCTGCTGTGTCTGAAGTGACATTAGGACGAGACTCATAAATGATCCCGATAACACCGATAGGGATACTCACCTTCTCGATTTTCAATCCATCTTCAGTCACCCAGCCTTCTAGAACACGTCCCACAGGCTCTTTTAGCGCTGCGATTTCTTCTATGGCCACTGCCATAGCATCAATGCGCTTCTCATCTAAAAAGAGTCTGTCCTTAAGTGCAGCATCAAGCTTGTTCTCTTCTGCTGCCACCATATCCTTAGCATTTTCACTAAGAATCTCTCTCGTATTCTCACGAAGTCCTGCCGCCATCTCTCGCAACACACGATTTTTCTCAGCACCGCTCAAGCTCGCAAGCACCCGAGAACTCGCCTTCGCCTCTTGTAAAAATTTTTCCATGAAACTACCTATATAGATTGGTAAATACCAATGATTTTATTAATAGCTAGATTATAACAGAGGGTTGGTGAATAGTTTATATTTTTAAATAGAGAGAAAAGTGTTGAGGAGTTTTTGTAGACAAAAGAGGAGTCATCCTCTTTTGTCTATTAGTCACAGGTTACATTATCATCTTGGTTAACTGTCTCTGTCTTACCATCAGCGAAAGTCACGGTCATCGTATGATCACTGTTCATCTCATATTTTACACCGTTGATCTCAACAGTACCTGAACTCATGTACTCATCATTATTAGGATCTTCAAACAAAGGATCAAGAGTTTTAATTTCATAAACACCGTTTACACAAGAGTACCTAGCTGTTTTAATACTGAACTCTCCATCTAGATATATACCTTGGTCATCAAAACTCATTTTAAATGCTTTATATCCCATTTCTCCAGAATCGTTAGCATCTTTATATTCAATTTTTCCATCAGTAGTTCCTGCATATGAGCTTAACTCTTCTCCACTCATTACCATTGTAAATGTGGATTTATAATTTGATGTTGTCTCTTCATCAGTAGTTTTTTCATTAAAAGCAAGATCTTCAAAACTACCTACTAACTTAGAATCAACTGTATCGAATTTCCATTTTTCGACACCATCCATAGTACCATAGTCTTCAGCACATTTATCATACGTATAAGTGACATCAGCAGAAGTTTCTGTTTGATCACCGTTCATTTTCCAAGTACCACCGTTTGAACACGGATACGTTTCATTTACTGCAGCCAAAGATGCTGCACGTTTAGCTGCATTCTTTGGTCCAGTACTCATGCTTTTAGCTCCAAAGGACATGGCTGCTCTAGCATTTTTTGCTTCAGTTTTTGTTGTAATTTCAGCCTTGCTTACACT
>JALSUN010000066.1:2302-8000 GCA_027061425.1 Helicobacteraceae bacterium | reverse complement strand
TTTATCATCGCAGACATGCCTTTTGGAACCTATAGTACACCAGAGCGTGCACTTGAGAATGCTACGAAATTTTTTCAAGAGACTACTGCCGATGCTGTTAAAGTAGAGGGCGGTGAAGAGAAAGCTGAAACTGTCAAGTACCTGGTCGACAACGGCATCGCTGTTTGTGGGCATATCGGTCTTTTACCTCAGTCGGTTCGTGGGGATGGAGGTTATAAGGTCAAGGGTAAAACTGTGGCTCAAAAACTCAAACTCATCGCTGATGCCAAAGCCATCGAAAAAGCGGGTGCCTTTTGCATCGTTATAGAGGGTGTCAAGTCTGAAGTCGCTTCTATGGTAGCAAAAGAGGTGATGGTACCTGTTATTGGTATTGGTGCAGGTAGTGGAGTAGATGGACAAGTTCTTGTCTTCTCTGACATGTTGGGACTTTTTGAAGACTTTACACCTAAGTTTGTCAAAAAATATCTTGATGGAGCGACACTGGTCAAAAATGCTGTTCAAGAGTACAAAGATGCTGTGGAGTCTCGTGAGTTTCCTGAAGAGAAGCACACCTACTAAGATGAGAACAGTTTAAATGGAACGCATCGTTGAGTTAGAGCAGTTTGATGCTGAAGTGGTCACCGAGAGCACCTTACGTCCTAGTGCATGGAGTGAGTACATCGGTCAAGAGCAGATAAAAAAGAACCTTAGTGTCTTTATAGAAGCCTCAAAAATGCGTGATGAGGCTCTAGACCACACCCTCTTTTATGGTCCTCCGGGACTTGGTAAAACGACACTAGCGCTTATTATCGCTAACGAGATGAATGCTAACATTAAGGTAACAGCAGCACCTATGATAGAAAAAAGTGGTGACTTGGCAGCCATCATGACCAACCTTGATGAAGGTGACATCCTCTTCATCGATGAGATCCACCGCCTCTCTCCTGCAGTCGAAGAGATCCTCTACTCTGCTATGGAAGACTTTCGTCTTGACATCATCATCGGCAGTGGTCCCGCAGCACAAACCGTTAAGATAGACCTACCTCGTTTTACCCTTATCGGGGCAACTACCCGTGCAGGAATGCTCTCTAACCCTCTGAGAGACCGTTTTGGTATGAGTTTTCGCATGAACTTCTACACCCCTGAAGAGTTGGCGCAGATCGTCACCCAAGCCTCTAACAAGCTTGAAAAAGAGATTATAAAGCAAGCGGCAGTGGAGATCGCCAGACGTTCACGAGGTACACCCCGTATCGCCTTGAGACTACTACGACGGGTACGTGACTTTGCTGATGTGGCCAAAGAAGAGCAGATCTTACATGAGCGTACCAACTTCGCACTAGAACAACTTGGGATCAACTCTCATGGTTTTGACGAGATGGACATTAGACTCTTAGAGTACCTCATGCAGGCAAAGGGACGTCCTATGGGTCTGAGCACCATCGCTGCAGCACTGAGTGAAGATGAAGGAACCGTAGAAGATGTACTCGAGCCGTATCTTCTTGCTAACGGTTATTTGGAACGTACAGCAAGAGGACGTGTAGCCACACAAAAAAGTTATGAAGTCCTCAAGTTTAAGTCACCTCAGAGTGAACAGAGTCTTTTTGAAGATTAGAAGGTAAAACAGTGGCACAACTCAAACCCCAATACATTATCGTAACGCTCTTGGCCTTTTCTACCTACTGGATGTACCTACTTTATAAACCCTTTTTGCTCTCTATCATGATAGCCTCACTCCTTGCCATCTCAACCGTAGGTGTCCAAAGACGTTTAGAGGCCAAGACAAACTCTATATTACTTTCTACCATTCTCTCTACACTGGCACTTGCTCTACTCTTTTTTGCACCTTTGGGCTACTTTCTAACAGCATTTACGCTTAAACTCACCACAGTAGACATCGCTAGTTTGGAAAAAGTCTATAACACCTTAAACACCTGGGCACATAATCTACCAAGCTACCTCTCATTTTTACAGCCTTATGTTCAAGAGAGTCTTAAAGGTTTTGAGGTCAATGATCTTGCAAGTCATACCCTTACATTAGCAGGACAGATAGGAAAGTACAGTGCGAACTTCTTGAAGACTGCCATGTTGATCATCATTTTTTACTTCTTCTCTCTCTATTACGGTAAAACGATTTTCGACTACATCAAACGTGTCATCCAGCTTCCACAACAAGATGCCACACTTTTAAGTTTTGAGCTTTCATCGATGATGAGTGTTGTCTTCTATTCCATCTTGACCACCGCTATTTTTGAAGGTGCTCTTTTTGGTATTGCTGTAGCATTTATGGGCTATAACGGCCTGCTCTTTGGCATACTCTATGGTTTTGCTTCACTCTTACCTGTTATAGGTGGTGCACTGATGTGGATACCTTTTATGATCTATGAATTCTCTATAGGTCATACAGGTAGTGCCATCTTTATCGCTGCGTACTCTATACTTGTCATCTCCATACTTGCTGACACCCTCATCAAACCTATCATCATCAAAGAGATCAATCTTCGTATCGTTAACTCTGAAGGTCAAAAAAATGAGATACTGATCTTCTTCTCTATTGTTGCAGGATTGGGGGCTTTTGGATTTTGGGGAATGATACTAGGACCAGCGATTACCGCCTTCTTCTTAGCACTACTAAAACTCATAGAACAGCATCAGAAGTTACATCAATAGTAACTTCTTAATTTTACATATTAAATTATAAACTTTCTTGGCCACCCTTTCTCTTTTTGACTCGCAAAAAAGAGAAAAACCGACTCTAGCAGGGCTTCAGGGTCAGTAGCTACCGACTTCCCTCACTTCATACTCTTTTAATCTAAAAACGACAAACTCGCTATGCTCAAACAGTGCCGTTTTCTTAACGATAAAAAGAGTATTCCGTTCAGCCTTGCAGATGCTAGAGGAAAAGAGCAAGCGGTGACGCATCTATTTTAATGTGAAAACTATTCGTTTTCATCCCTATTCATATATCTTGATAAACCAACTATACAATAACAAAAGCACTAGGCTCTATCTTTATTAAGGTAGAGACAGGGTCGATAACTGCAAACCGTTGCACTACCTGTAGTAAGCTACTTCTTTAGCTCCAAAGTTATCTCAATAAACCCATCACCCTCTACTTTAGAGTACCCAATCTCTCTATACTTCGCCATCACTTCCAAGTTAACAGCCTCTTGGTCTCTCTCGACAATGACCTTTAGGCTCTTGCCTTTATAGCCGTTAAGTGTAGATTTTACCTGATGCATCATGTCTGGTATGGGCAGACCACGTCTAGGATCTAAAGGCATACCTCTGGTGTCTAAGACGCCATCTTTTAAGTTTTTAGGAACTTGGTACTCATCCATTAATCGTTGTGAAGAAGCTTTCCAGTCGGCTTTACTTAAGTCAGCAGGGCCAAAAAGTGCACAGTGGCAGGTGCCATATTCTGCGATTTCATCTTCTACATATTCACAAGGGCACATCATCTTTTTGTCAAGTTCTTTGTCACCTGAAGGTTCAAAACAGGGACAGTAACGTTTACCAAAAGTCGCTTCCATCTCACAAAGATTGCTTTTAAGGTTGGTGGCCATCATCCAACTTGGGTTCATCACATAGTTGTTTTTTTCACAATACTTCTTAATCCAACGTTCTTGTTTTTTTGCAGCCTCTTTATACTTAAAGTAGTCACTGAAAAAACCTATCATCATGTTTATCACTGTTTCGCCTTTGAAAATTTATTGTTAAAGTAGAACCACAAGATCACAGCAACTGCCATCATCATGGCACTGAGTATCTGACCCATGGTGAGCCAACCGCCAAACAGAAAGCCTAACTGCACATCAGGCTGTCTCCAGAACTCTGCAGTAAAACGCATCAGACCATAGACAAAACCATAGACTAAGATAAGCTCACCGTTAAAGCGTTTGTACCGTCTGTAAGCGAAAATAACTAAAAATACAACTAGACCTTCAAGAATTGCCTCGTAGAGTTGTGATGGGTGACGCAGAACACCATCTACATAGATACCCCATGGCATATCCGTAGCACGACCTATAAGTTCCTTATTTAAGAAGTTTCCAATACGTCCAAACATATAACCTATAGGCACGGCAAGTGCTACCACATCCATAATGACACCAAAAGAGACCTTTGGATGACGTTTGTGGTAGTATAGAGAGCCTAAGAACCATCCTATAACGGCACCGTGATAACTCATACCTCTAATCCCTACAAACTCGCCATCAGTGTTAAATGGGTTAAAAATCTGCCACGGGTGAACAAGATAATAACTTGTGTTTGAGTCATAAAAGAGGATGTAACCTAAACGTGCGCCTAAGATAATACCAATCTCTATATAGATAAAGTAGTCATCTAACTGCTTCTGTTCTAGAGGCAGTTTGTCTCGTGTCACGATGTTTTTGGCCACATAAAGTGCACTCACTAAGGCCAAGACATACATCATCCCATACCAATGTAGTGGAAAAGAGAAGACAGTAAATGCTATAGGGTCGAAGTTATCATATATGTGTTGCCAGAAATCCATCTCTGTCCTTGGTTAAAAAGTTATGACCTTCCAGTCATTTTGTAAAGCGTGTGTTAAAAGTTCACCGGTGTGATTTGTCACAACACCCAGTTCTTGAAGTTTTTGTGTCACACCATAATCATCGCTACAGACCACACAAGCCGAGGTCTCTACCCCACTCTCTTGCACTTTCTTTAACATCTGCTGTAGTTCGCTGTTTTGTGAAAGTATTTTAGCAGAAGGTCCCCAAATCATAAGATGGGCCTCATCCCAGTAGTCACGCTCCAAGATAACACTACTGTAAAGCAGTACCATCTTTTTAGCGACTTCCACCTCTTCAGTCGACCAGACGATAAGAAGTTTACGCACCCATCTTCTTTCTGTACTCTAAAGCCGCTTTGATATGTTCTCTGGTAAGAGCTGGAAAATAGTTTAATATCTCTTCATGACTCATCTCATCATCAAGCATACTCAAAACATCTTTTACCGCTATACCCGTCTTGGCAAAACAGTCTATCCCTGAGATACCTTTAGTGCGAACGTTAACAATAAGGTCTCTCTCCTCCTGCATTACTTCACTCATTTTTGCGCCAATGCTTCTGCGATGAGTTCTATAGGGTTTTTAAAGATGGTCTCTTCGTTGTCTGCTTGGAATAAGGAGTCATTGATCTGCATACGGCAGGCGGAACACTCTGCTGAAACAACCTTGGCACCCGTCGCTTTGATCATGGCCGCTTTAGGAGTACCTGCTGCTTTTGCAAAATGGTATTTCTCTGTCTGCATCGTCACCCCACCAAAACCACAACAAGCGTTAGAATCACTCATCTCTTTGATCTCATAATTTTGCGCGATGAGTTTACGAGGTTCTTCGTGAATCCCCTGCATCTTTCTTGCGTGACAAGGATCGTGATAGGTCACGGTCAAGTCACTACGACCTTTTGAGGCCAAAAGATGCTCTAAGTGTGTATGGTTCTCTAACCACTCTGTCGCCATAAATATCTTATTTTTCAACTTAATAGCACGTGCTTTCCACTCTGGCTGATCATGGAAGTAGTGCTCATAATCTATTTTTATCATCGCACTACAGGTTGCTTCAGGGATGATGATGGCTTCAACATCATCTATAAAACTCTCAAAATACTCTATGTTTTTCTTGGCATTATGATCAACCGTATTAAAGTCACCCGTAAAGTAAGCAGGTGCACTACAACAGAGCTGTTTTTT
>JALSUN010000066.1:0-2202 GCA_027061425.1 Helicobacteraceae bacterium | reverse complement strand
GGATGATGATGGCTTCAACATCATCTATAAAACTCTCAAAATACTCTATGTTTTTCTTGGCATTATGATCAACCGTATTAAAGTCACCCGTAAAGTAAGCAGGTGCACTACAACAGAGCTGTTTTTTGGGGATAAAAGCATCGATTTCAAGCGCTTCTAAAATGCTCAAAAGCCCTTTACCAATCTCCGTATAGTTGTAGTTAGCAAGACAACCTATGAATATGGCCACTTTACGTTTACCACCATTTTCTATGTTCTCTGGGTTTGCATTTAAAAAAGAGGTCTTACCCATACTTGGTAACATACGATCTTTTTTGATGATAGGTAGTGTAAAACGTGGCTCCATAGAGTTCTCTTCAGCCTTGATCTTAAATCCACAGGTCTGAAAGACATACCCGAGTTTGAAAAGCACATCCATCGTAAAACGGTGACGTAGCAGATAGAAGAAGGCACGTTTGAAAAAGGCGATACCAAACTTGTCTGCGATGTCAGAGCGCACCTGCTCGATGATCATGTCGGTAGGAAGAGACTTCGGACAGATGTCCACACAGTTGGTACAGAGAAAACAGCTCTCAAAGATATCTTTGGCTGTTTTGTCCAGTTCCAGGTTACCTTGTTGATAAGCACCTAAAAGGTCGATAAAACCACGTGGAGAGGTCACCTCATCAGCATTAACGTTATGAATAGTACAAACCGGAATACACATACCACACTTAATGCACTCATCACTTACCTCGGTGTAGTTAAAGATATCTTCGGGACGTTTTTGCATACTGCTCATCTATACCGTCTTACTAAAGGTCTTTTTTGAACCACTGTGTTGCTTCATATAAGCATCAAAAACCATGGCAATGTTACGGATAAGAAGCGTTCCTGTCTCTGAACAGGTAATCTGGTTCATATCCATCACCACAAGCCCCTCTTCGATAAAAGGTTGAAGTCCTGGCAAGTCCTCTTTGAAGTAGCTGTTGAAGTCCACATCGAACTCTTCGTTGAAACGCTTGATATCCATCTTGAAGTTACTCATGAGCTCCATAATGACATGTTGACGGATCATGTCATCTTCGTTAAGTATGACACCACGTTCAAACGGAAGTTTTCCTGCGTCAATAGCCTCTTCATAAAGCTTCATATCTTTAAAGTTCTGTGCATAATAGTCTACACCTTCACCAATAGAGGTCAAACCACCACCAACTAGGTCAGCACCGCCTTTAGTGGTGTAACCTTGAAAGTTACGGTGGAGTTCACCCTTCTCTATGGCTTTAAAGAGTTCATCTTCAGGTTTGGCAAAATGGTCCATACCAATCATCTTGTAACCATTTTCAGTTAAAAAGTCGATGGTGTACTGCATGATTTGTAGCTTCTCATCAGGAAGAGGAAGTGTCGTCTCATCTATCTTACGCATGGTCTTTTTCAACCAAGGCACGTGTGCATAATTAAAGACTGCAAAACGGTCAGGGTTAAGGGTTAGCGCCAGACGCAGTGTCTCTTTAAAGGTCTCAAGCGTCTGGTAAGGGAGTCCGTAAATAAGGTCAACGTTAACAGAGACCATGTTGTATTTACGTGCCAAGTCCATAGCTGTTTTTGTCACATCATAAGGTTGTACGCGGTGCACCGCAATCTGAACTTTTTCGTTAAAGTCTTGAATACCAAAGCTCACACGGTTAAAGCCCTGCTCGCTCATGACCTTCATCTGCGCTTCGTCAATATGACGTGGATCGATCTCACAAGAGATCTCGGCATCTGCACTAAAGTTCTTAAAATGAGACTTGATCATCTTGATAATCTCTTCAAGTTGCTCTGCTGTAAAGAAAGTTGGAGTTCCCCCGCCAAAGTGCATCTGAATGACTTCTCGAGAGGTATCAACATGCTTGACCAAGATGTCAAGTTCACGTTTAAGGTACTCCATGTAACGTAACATCTTGTCCTCTTTAGAGGTAAAGACAACATTACATCCACAGAAGTAACAGGCATTACGGCAAAAAGGGAGGTGGAAGTAAAGTGAAAGCGGACGAGAACGTTCTTGTGCTTCGAGTTTAGCGATATACGCATCGTAATTAAAAGTATCTTTAAATTCTAAAGCCGTTGGGTACGAAGTGTACCGTGGTCCCGGTTTAGAGTATTTTATATATTTAGCAAAATCAAGCATAAGACATCCACAAATAGGGTTTTTTCCCTAGAATTAATACGCGATTATGCCTA
>JALSUN010000065.1 GCA_027061425.1 Helicobacteraceae bacterium | reverse complement strand
GCAACAAAAAGTCCGATAGTCGCTACAAGTGGAAGGTAACGACGTGCGTCCTCTCTACCCATAACATCGGCACCCATAGCAAGTACACCACCAAGGTATGCTTCTAAGAAGTTTTGTGTACCTGTTGGTACAACTTTCATGTTGCTTGTTGCAAGCTTAGCAAGAACGATAACAATACCTGCTGCAAGTAGCATGTGTGTCATATAGATAAAAGCATGATCATGACTGATCAGACCAAAGAATGTAAATAATTCACTCATTCAGTGTCCCTTTAGTAGAAAATAGTTTCGCGATTTTACAGTGTAGTTCATTAAATGTTGCTAAGAGCTAGTCGCTTTTAGACAATTCTTTGTACTATCTTTGAGCGACAGCAGCATTACCAAAAAAATCATCAAGAACATCTCGGTATTGACCTATGTCTGAGATGTGATTTACCTTGTCTCTTAAAACAGATGCCCCTTCAAACCCTTTTGAGTAAGTATGCGTATGTTTTCTAAACATGGCAACTCCATGCGCACCATAAAATGCCACCATTTTGTCATAATGCTCCATAATGATCTCATGTTTCAGTGACAGTGCGATGTCAGAAGATCCTGTTTTAAGTTGATGAAAGATCCATGGTGCACCTACTGCACCACGACCGATCATAATACCATCAGCTTTAGTATGCTCAAGTACCCACTGTGCTTTTTCATAAGAGTCTATGTCTCCATTAGCAATAACAGGTATAGAAACTGCCTCTTTTATCTCAGCTATAGCATCATAATCAACAGGGGCCTTAAACTTGCCTGCACGCGTTCGACCATGAACCGCTATAAAGTCAACACCAGTACCTTCTATCTCTTGAGCAATTTGTACATGATTTTTTTCCGTCACACCCAAGCGGATTTTAGCACTGACTGTCGACTTGTTAGTATGTTCTTTTATAGTATGTAGGATTTCTGTAAGACGAGGCAAGTCATCTAAAAGTGCAGAACCTGAACCATGTCCAAAGACCTTAGGTACAGGACAACCACAATTGAGGTCTATAACATCGATACCCTCTTGTGCATTAAGTACTTCAACTGCTCTGCGTGCAATTTCAGGATCTGAAGCTGAGATTTGAACAGAGTACGGATCTTCCAGTGGGGATTTTTCTAGCATCTTAATGGTCTTTTCTGAACCATAAGCCAAAGCATTGGAGCTTAACATCTCACTCACCGTCAAATCAGCACCAAATTTTTTTACAACGCTGCGAAAAGGAAGATCAGTAAACCCTGCCAAAGGAGCAAGTACATAAAGTGGTGTGTCGAAAGATATTTTATCGGTCATAGATACCTCTGTCAATTTTTTCGGAATTATAGCAGATTATAATACTGGTTATATAAGATTTTGGACTTAAGGTATAGCAGTAGAGAAGAGAAGGTAATGTATGCCTTAAAGGCACACAGGTTTAAAATTTTTTATGTTGTATAAAAAGCTCTATACCAAAGTTTTTATTACAATCTTTGAGTGCTTTATAGGCTTTAAAATAGATGTATTCATCAGGCTGCGAGTTCTCTAAAATCTCTTCAGCTGGAGATATCATCTCTAAATCAAACAGTGTGTAAAGATATGCTGGAGTTGCTATATCATTATCATCTGACAATAACTTAAAGAGTTTAATTCTCTCATCTGGTAGCATGTTCTCAGCAAGTGTCGCTGAGAGATTGATAAAGTCATCTTCTGCCAACGACACCTCTTTGAAAAGTGCAATAAGTGAGTCAACAGAGACATCTAGATTATTCTCTTCTGCATTTACTCTTGCAACAACTTTAAAGAGTACAGATTTTGTCAAGAACTCTTTATACTTCTCTATAAGGTTCAATGGTGCTGTTTTTGCATAGTTTGTAAAAGCTAAAGCGATAAGATCACTTGAGTACTTCTCAGAGTGGTTCAAAATCTGTTCTTCAGCAATATCACCTGCATTATAAGCGTTTAATTGATTTTTCTGAACCAGTGGGTTCTCTTTAGCCAAGTAATATTTTTTAAGATCGACATGTTCGCCATTTTCCACACGTGTGACCAAAGAGATGGTCTCATCCAGTTTTTCATCACCAGTAGGTGCGATCTCTTTTAGTAGACTTAAACGTGAATGGTCAAGGACTTGTGCAAAAAGGCTGTAACGCTCTGTTTTATAGCTGTTATGTCTTTCGATTCTACCTAACAATGCATCACGAATAGAGTCTACAAAAGTTTCAGAATCTATGCGATATTTACGTAGATTAAATGCCCCAATGATAGAACTGTAAAGCATGTGTAAAATAGTTGCAATGTACAATATGCCCATAGACAGTACAATCCAAAAACCAACAGGCAAAGACCCTGTGTTGATACCAAGTACCGTTACAGAAAAGTGTTGATCTGGAAAGTTTATATAGAAGAATGAGCCTATAAGACCCATCAAAATTAAGGCAGCTATCGAGTAGCGTTTCATGTACATTGCGTATCCTTGTTTTTACTGTTGTTTTTCAACAATCTCACGGCAGTCAATGCAGTACTTAGCATGTGGCTTTACTTTAAGACGTTGAATAGATATATCTTCTTCACACATCTCGCAGATACCGTATTGTTTGTCCTTTATTTTACCCAAAGCAACTTCAATCTCCAATAGCTCCAACTCTTGTTGGTGACCAATAGCCATTTCACGAAGGTTGTCGTTACTTACTGAAGCATGATCAGCTTCATCATTTAGCTCTAGTCCATTAAGTTCTGCTAACTCTTTTTCAACACCTCTGATGTTTTTCATGATCTGCGCTTTTCGCATCTCTAACATATCTACAAAAAATTCTAATTCACTATTACGCATGTTCATTCCTATTTATGATACGGGTGGTTGCTTAAGATTGAAAATCCTCTATATATCTGCTCTAACAAGACCACCTTGGCAATCTTATGAGTCATGGTGATCTTTCCAAGAGAGATCACCTTGTCGCAGCGCTTTAATAGAGCATCATCAAAACCGTAAGCACCACCAATAAAAAATTTAACCGCCATTTTATCAGCTAATAGCTTACTAAATTCATGAGAGTCTATAATTTTGCCATCAGGGTGAAGTGCTACCTTGTATCCACCCTCTAAATAGGGTTCTAAACTCTCAGTATAGGCGCTCTGGGCGGCCGAAGGACCTATAGTGTGTGCTTTTGTAACATCTTTAGAAAAAAGTTCTATATCGTTAATTTTTGCGAAGCGTGATGACATCTTTATAAGCTCTTTGTTGAGTGGATCATATAAAGAACGCTCTTTTTTCGCGATGGAGATGATGTCAACTTTCACTGTTTTTCCTCATATAAGGCACTGCTTATCACCCTGTAACTAACATGTTCAAATGTGTCTTCAAAACGAACACCACCTATAGCAGCAACAGGATGTTTCGATAGTGAAGCCAAGGCATCAAGCTTCTCTTTAAGTGGTGGAGCGTCCTCTTTTGTAGCGGTCGCTCTGTAGGCACCTAAACCTATATAATCCAGGTCCAAGAGGTTCGCCATCTCTATCTCTTCTCTATTATGCGTAGAGAGACCTATCTGTTTATTACTACCTATAATATTACGGATTTTGTCTACTGCAAAGTAAGGGTTACGGTCCACTTTTAAAAGATCATCTTGACCTAGATGCACACCGTCACAAAAAGGGTGCAACATAAAAGCATCATTGATAATGAGTGTTTTATTCCACAGTTGGCGTAGTTTTACCAACTGCTTGGTGATAAAATCATAATCACCACTTTTGTTACGATACTGAATAATGGAAGC
>JALSUN010000064.1 GCA_027061425.1 Helicobacteraceae bacterium | reverse complement strand
ATGCGTCACCGCTTGCTCTTTTCCTCTAGCATCTGCAAGGCCGAACGGAGTTTTATTTCTGCCGTTAAGAAAATGTCACTGTTTGAGCAACGCGAGTTTGGCATTTTTAGGCTGAAATGAAACGCAGTGAGGGTAGTTGGTAGCTACCGACCCTGAAGCCCGCTAGAGTCAGTTTTGTTGTTTCTTATTTTGCTGAGTCAAAAAAAGAAAGAGTGGAAAGATAAAGTTATAAATTTCATACTCAATCTTGACTATGGTTGTTCAATCCTTTTTTATTTTGTTTTGTTTATGTACTACCTTGATTATTTAAACTGTGGCGGACTGAACTTTTTACGACTCGGCATTTAGTGCCTCCCTGTATTGCACTGTTGGTGCTGATCTCTCTGTCGCATCAGAGATGAGAAGCGTAAAGTAAAAGCCAACTGCTTGGCTTTTATAGCTTCGGAAACAAAGTTGTTATGCGAAGCATCGACGGCGTAGACCTAACAAAAGAGAGAGACGCTATTGTTGAGAGTAATAAGCTCATAGTCTAAAGTATTTAGGTTGTCGTACCTCATATTGCTACGACTCCTGTTGTTATTGTTACGAGTTTATTTGAATTAGGATGAAAGCGGGTGCTTTCACATTAAAAGGATGCGTCACCGCTTGCTCTTTCTCTCTAGCATCTGCAAGACCGAACGGTGTTTTATTTCTGCCGTAAAGAAAATGACACTGTCTGACCATAGGGAGTTTGGCATTTTTAGGCTGAAATGAAACGCAGTGAGGGTAGTCGGTAGCTACTGACCCTGAAGCCCGCTAGAGTCAGTTTTTTTGTTTCTTCTTTTGCTGAGTCAAAAAAAGAAAGGGTAGCACGAGAAAGTTTGCAATACTCAAATCACTAATAATGCAGAATACTAACTTAAAAGAGCAATATATTCGTAGATTCCTGCCTTCGCAGGAATGACAGAGCACAAGAAAAAAATGAAAAGAGTAAGTTTTAAAGTTCAACGTATTTACTGACAGAGAACATTAATGACAAAGAAAAAGTAGAGTTTTCTTTACTCTACATCCTTCTTTATTTTGATTAAAACCCCATTGCGACGATCTTTAAAATAGATCTGCCCCGCCGTAACACGGTACTTTATATCCACATTTTCATCACTAATACGCTGTTCAAATCCATGGGCATTTTCAACAAGGTTAAGACCATCATAAATGGCCTCACCACGCAACACATCTTCCATCAAAGTATCGGGATAATGCGCATTCAAATATTCCTCATTGAAACTGCTTTTACGCATACATCCTTCACCCTCTACACAAACCATCTTCTCTATCTCAAATTTACCCGCAGGATGACCTGCAGAGAAGAGTTCTAGTGCGACAAGGTCATCGTTGGTTCTTATGTACCCCGTATCTGCAAATCTGATTTTCGGTGTTTTTAAGATGATGGTTGCTGCATGGTTGGTAACAAAAGGTTTAGCACCACATCCACTCAAAAAGAGTAGCGCGAGCAGGCTAACCCATAGGGTAAAGTATCTTCTCATGAACTGCGTCACATGCCTTTAAAATTTCATCACTCAGCGTTAACTCCATGGCGGCTAAAGAGTCGTCTAGTTGTTGTGTAGATGTTGCACCTATAATGGTTGAAGCCACAAAGTCAAACTGTTTACTCCACGCTGTGGCTAAGGTTACGGGAGCAATGCCTGCTTCGCTTGCAATACGAAGGTACTCTTGCGTAGAGGCTAAGGTTTTATCGTTCATAAAACGTGTTGCCATCAGACGTTGACGTTGGTTAGGTGACTTCATATAGTCACTAAAACGTCCTTTAGCCTCCATGTTTTGGTTGTACTTTCCACTCAACACACCCCCACCC
The DNA here is from genome assembly GCA_027061425.1 of Helicobacteraceae bacterium. Lineage (GTDB taxonomy): Bacteria > Campylobacterota > Campylobacteria > Campylobacterales > Sulfurimonadaceae > Sulfonitrofixus. Next base: position 1,924 of record JALSUN010000064.1, on the reverse strand, counting down.
AACGGTGAATACGGTAAAAGTGAGATTTTTTCGTTTTTAGCCAGTGTAGAGAGCTCATCTAAAAATCGTCTGTTTAAAAGTGAAAAGTTGTTTTGTATGGACTCAAAACGCGCCAATTTCTCATACTTAGAGACACTTAGAGACTTCATAGTGCCATAAGCCGTGTCATTAGAAGTACCGATATAACGCACCTTGCCACTCTGAACCAGACGGTCAAATGCTTCCATAGACTCTTCTATAGGCACAACAGTGTCAGGCCAGTGCATCTGGTAAAGGTCGATATAGTCTGTTTTAAGACGTTTTAAAGAGCCCTCAACCGCACGTTCTATATGAAAACGATCGATGGCCGTGAGACCATGACGAATAGGCGGAACAAACCAACCCGAAGCAGCGCCTGCCACCTTAGAAGCTAAGATAATGGACTCTCGTGGCTTGGTCTGCATCCATCGTCCCACAATCTCTTCTGTCAAACCCGCAAGTGGAGAAGATGGAGGTACAGGATAGAGTTCAGCAGTGTCAAAAAAATTCACACCCACATCATAAGCTTTATCCATGATCGCAAAAGCAGTTTTTTCATCTTTTACCTGCGTTCCAAAAGTCATGGTGCCCATACAGATAGGACTCACACGCAGACCTGAACGTCCGATATAACGATATTGCATCTACACTCCCTAGAATATCTTTTATAATCTCATCAACAAAGAAAGAATTTTATGTCATGTATTGTAACAAGTTCAAGCATGGAGTTCATTTACTTCTAATAATGGTATAGCTATACTCTTTACATAAATCATATTTCAATCGAGTTGCATGTCCTTTAAAGATAAAAAGTTTCATATATTGAGTGTTGACGACACCGAGACCAACCGTCTTGTCATAGAGAAGATGTTGCGTTCTGAAGGTTTTAAAGTCACCTCTGCCAGTAATGGTATGGATGCTATCGCCCTGCTTAGCGACGTGATCACGCCTGATCTTATCTTACTTGACATTATGATGCCTGAGGTCAACGGTTACGAGACCTGTCGCATCATCAAAAATGCAGGCAAACGCATGGCAGAGATCCCGGTGATCTTTCTCTCTGCTATGAATGACCTCAAAGACATCACTAACGGTTTTGAAGTGGGTGGCGTGGACTACATCACCAAACCTTTTCAAAAAGTGGAACTCCTCGCCCGCATTAACACCCATCTTAAACTCAAACACTATCAAGACAAAGAGATAGAGCTCACCCAGCGCGAACTCATCTACACCATTGCACGTATTACCGACGTTCACAGTTCAGAGACCGGTAACCACATTAAAAGAGTCTCTGAATATGCCAAGCTTTTAGCGTCTCTCGCAGGTTACGATGAAGAACAAGCTGAAGTCTTTAAACTTGCTGCGGCTATGCATGACATCGGGAAGATAGGCATTCCCCATGAGATCTTGAACAAACCCGGAAAACTCACAGACGAAGAGTATATAAAGATGAAAGAGCATCCTGCGATAGGACATAAGATCCTCTCTGAGTCTCAACGCCCTCTCCTTAGAGCTGCCGCTATTGTTGCCTATGAGCATCATGAGAAGTTTGATGGCAGTGGCTACCCGAGGGGGTTAAAAGGCAAAGAGATCCATATTTTAGGTCGGATAACTGCTTTAGTCGATGTCTTTGATGCCCTTGACACCCCAAGACCTTACAAACAACGATGGATGATCAACGACACCCTCCAGCATATACAAAAAGAGAGTGGCCGACATTTTGACCCAAGACTGGTGCAGCTTCTGGTTAAAAACTTTAAACACTTCAGAAAAATACGCGACAACTTCCCTGACTAGATTTGTCATATTTTCGCGCTTTACGCTCTAAACACGCTACCCTTGCTTTATGAAAATCCATATAGACCTTGACTGCTTTTTTGTCTCTGCAGAGCGCACTATTGATCCC
>JALSUN010000063.1 GCA_027061425.1 Helicobacteraceae bacterium | reverse complement strand
TACAGTAACCCTTTTCCTGAGACGGGTTTTGGATGTAGTCTTCTACAAAGACGATAAACTTTGTACGATCATTGTTCATCATCTTTTTAAGACGCATGGAGACCATCGGCATTGGCGGCGCTTTCATGTCACTCTTTTTCATCTTCTCCATCATGGACTTTTTCATAGCCATCTTCTCTTCTTTTGTAGCGTTTTGCATCTTCTCACGCATCGCAGACTTCTCCGCCTTAGACATCATCCCCTGCATCGCATGACAAGAGGCACAGTTTGTTTTATAAACATCCTCACCCGTTGTGGCGAACAGCGTAACACCTGCAAACAGTAAACTCAATAGTATTTTTCTCATTTTTAAATCCTTGTGTTGATATGCTATACTCATATAACATATTTGATATATAACAGTATTGTTATATAAAAACACTTAGGAGTGACTGAAATGGATGAACTACTTTTACTTTCCAAAGCGATGAGCGATGAAAACCGTTTGAAGATCGTTGCACTCATCGCACGGGAGAAAGAGCTTTGTGTCTGTGAAATCTGTGACACCTTAGAACTCTCTCAGCCTCTGGTCTCGCGACATCTCAAACAACTTAAAGCTGCGACCATACTAGAAGACCACAAAGAGGGAAAATGGAGGGTCTACACCATAGTCACAACACCAACACCTCTACTTAAAGCCTATCTCATATCATTAGAACCTATAGCCCAAACACTCAAACCCCTCTGTACCTGCGCCACACGTTAAAGAGTAAATTTCCTTGAGCCATCTTCGATACTAAAGAAATTTTTAAAAACTTCACAACTTTTTCATAAAATCGCGCTATACTAAAAACGCTTCGCCGTTTAAGGAGTGAACATGCTGTTAAAAGGGCACTTAGAAAATGCATTGAACTTTTTATCATCTATCGCTGATAAAGAGAGTGATAATACTAAAGAGAGACGCGAACACCGCTTTCTCATTTATCTAGGTACACTTATGAGTCTGGGTGGCGTCATATGGGGCTCTATCTCTATGGCTTCTGGCATCTTTTTTGAATCTTTTATCCCCTACTCTTACGCTCTTATCACCCTTATCAACTTCACCTACCTTCACTACACTAAAGATTTTAAGACTACACAATTTATACAAGTACTCTCTAGTCTCTTACTCCCTTTTATCTTTCAGCTCTTTTTAGGTGGATTTGTAGCAAGTGGTGCTGTGGTCATCTGGTCTATTTTAACCATACTTGGAGGTTTTACCTTTCAGAACAGAAGGACAACACTCAAATGGTTTATAGTCTACCTTCTCTTGGTAATTACCTGCGGTCTCATAGATAAAAAATTAGATATCATCACTATAGAAGTGCCAACAGAGGTAAGTCTTCTTTTTATAACCCTGAATATCATTTTAGTCTCTGTCATCATTTTTACCCTCTTCTACTACTTTGTCAACAGTGAAGAGAAACTTCAAAAGCAACTTGAGCACCTAGCCAACACCGATTCCTTGACCCATCTCCCAAACCGCCGCTCTTTTTTTACTTTGGCCCACCAGGAGTTTGAACGCGTACAGCGTGGGGCTAAACCATTTTGTATTTTAATGATTGACATCGATCACTTTAAAATAGTCAATGACACTTTTGGACATGATGTAGGAGACAAAGCACTTATAGACTTTGCCCAACTGCTGAAATCACAGTCGCGTTCTGTAGATATCTTAGGACGCTATGGTGGTGAGGAGTTTGTTCTTTTACTTCCAGAGACCTCCATCGAAGAGGCAACCATGTTTGCCGAACGTGTCATAGCAAAATGTCGAGAGATAGCACTGCAGACCCCAAAAGGCGTATGCGCCTTTACGGTGAGTATGGGGCTCTGTCCACTTAACAACGATGCCACTGAACTGCTAGAACCCATAAAGTGTGCAGATGATGCGCTCTACCGGGCAAAAGCCGCCGGACGAGACCAACTGCAAGTAGCCTTAGCTGCGTAGACGAAGCTTTTTAAAGTAGTAATAGATCTCTTTATAAGCTTGAAAAGGTGATGTCGAGTAGTAGATAAACTCATGTTCCTTACAAAACTGCTCTGTATGTTTGGCGATCTTAAGCAGTTGAAAACGTGAGGCATGTGGGAAGATATGGTGTTCTATCTGTGTATTAAGCCCACCATAAACATAGTGTATAAAAAGACCACCATTAACGTTACGACTGCCTCTTGTCTGCAGGTCCATCCAACTGTACTGTTTATAGTCATCACCAAAATGGATAGGCAGACCAATATGATTGGTGATGGTCACCAAAGCAAGCGCCAAGCCATACCCCAAGTATGCTATGGCCAGAGCGATAGCACCATCTGCACCACCAAGTATAGAGATTACACTCACAGGAATGACCAGGTGCAGTAGCAAAAACAGCAGTTCCGTCCAGTTCTTTTTTTGAAAGACAAAAGTGTAAGATTGCATCACAAAACTGACATAGATGGCTGGCAGCAGTAAAAAGAAAAAGATATGCTGATATCTGTGTATGAATTTTACAGAATCATGTTTTCCGATAATCGCACCGCCAAAGCCCTGGACATCCGCATCTTTCTCTGCCGCATTGGTGTAGGTGTGATGGAGTACATTGTGCTCTCTATCCCACCATTTTCCTGAAAGCCCGATCAACAGGTTTCCAAAAATGAGTCCCAGACGGTTGCTTGTCTTACGGGAGAAGTACTGTTTATGCAGAAGGTCATGAACGATGTAAGTAGAACGTACCATCAAAAGGACCAGGATCAACCCCACAGCAAAAGCTGGGATCTGACTCATGTAGGTAAAAAGCAGCGCATACCCGGCAAGCTCCAGACCCATCTCAACACTCCCTCTTATAGGGGTCTTGTCTAAAAGCCCCTTTTGACGGAGCTCAGCGGTAAATTGGTGAAACAGGGCTTTGTCAGCCTCTTTTTTGGCTTGGACGTTGTTGGGAAGTTTTGACACAGTGGATGTTCTCACAATACTATAAGTTTATGCTATTTTAATCTCTATGTTATAAAACAAGAGATAAATATTGCTTTTTTAACATAATTTTTTATTATATGTAACGATTGTGCGCAACATTCTTACACTTTGTTTTCTATTTGTAATCATTATCTCTAAGTATAGTTTTATTTCATTAGTTCTATAATTAACTCACCAGTTAGTTAATTAGGAGTTACCATGCCCAAACAAAAACGTGACGCCGAAGCGACAAAGGCAAAGATCATTGAAAATGCGATGATGCTTTTTTCTCAAAATGGTTATGACGCGACTACAGCAGACGATATCGCTGCTGAGTGTGGTGTCAACAAAGCGATGATCTTTTATTACTATAAAAACAAGGCGGGGCTTTATGAAGCGGTGATGAGTGAAGCACTCAGTGCCATACATGCCGGGGTGATCACTTCCGAGAAGTGCTGTGTGTCACCATTGGCCGATCTGGAAGCATTCATAAGAACCTATGCAAGTTATTGTGAGCAAAACCCCTACTTGCCGGCACTCTTACTGCGTGAACTCAGCAGCAGCGGTACGCATCTTCCCGAGATGATGTTCTCAAGTATGCGACAGCTTTTTACACTTTTAAGTGAGATTCTTACTGCAGGTCAGAAACAGGGTATCTTCCAAAATGCCCAACCCATGATCATCTACTTCATGATCGTAGGGACGATGAACCTGATGATTACAACGAAACCACTGCGTCTAAAAGCCGCACAGTTGCAAGAAGGACTCGACACCTGCAGCGACTGTTCAATGGAAGAGATCGCCGACTACATCTTTACAAAAACCAAACTCATGCTGGAGG
>JALSUN010000062.1 GCA_027061425.1 Helicobacteraceae bacterium | reverse complement strand
CATTGTACATCCTTTAGCCATTGCAGCCTATACTTCACAAGTAAGACGCAATGTTTTTAATGCAAATGCTTCTTTTGCTGTTTTAAAAGATTTAGGACTTCTTTATTTCACACCATATGATAGTGGTTCTGGTTCGATATTACTAACAAAATATCTTCTTTTACCCTATAAAGTTGCTTCAGCCGGTTATGTAGCATATGACACACCAATATCTAAAAGTATAAATTTCATAACAGACACACAGGGTACAGTTCATGCGTATTTGTTTAATTAACCGTACACGTTACGATACAAGACTTCTCTAGGTACTAGCTGTTTTACTGTTTGGAACAGTTTTGAAACGCTTAACAGTTATAATTGTTATGAACAATATAACTGAAGGGGTTACCATGAAGTATCTTTTTTATCTTCTAGTTCCATTACTCTTTTTAGGTTGTAGTTCAAGCGAAACAAGATCTACTCTCTCTAAAACTTCTGAACCTTTTAGAGTCAGTCTTGCACTTTCAGCACCAAATGTATTAACCGTGCCTGTTTCTGCCAAACTTATTTTAGATATCAATGAGACCTTAGACCCAAGCAGTGTAGATGCTAACACCATCTACATACAAAACAGCCTTGGAGAGCACCACCCACTCACGGTAACCTATAACGATCAGCAAATCATACTTGTACCCCTGCGCTATTTTGATGGATTAACCTCTTATGAGATAATTATAACACCTCAGGTCACTACCACAAAAAGTCGCCATCTAAGTCAAAATAAAATAATACCTTTTGAGACCTCAAACACTATCGACACGACACCTCCTCAATTCGTCACGACACTACCCCAGAATAATGCAAATTATATTCCTGCTTACACTATGATCTACATTCAGTTTGATGAGGCCATCTCTCCAACACTTTCAACTTCTGCTGTAAAGCTCTATGATGCAAGTGGCACCTACTACTCAGGAACATTAAAAGTCTTGGGGAACCTCATCGAATTTCATCCCGACACCAACCTGACACTTGGAAGTTCACCGATTAATTACACAGTAGAACTCAACACTTCTACACTACAAGATTTATCTGGTAACTACTTTAGTGGTACATCACTGCTTAGTTTTAATTTTTTAACAGAGAATACAGCTGAATTAACCAACGTCAAACATCCTGACCTCACTCCCTATGCAAGTTACCAGACCCATGATCACATCAACAATCTCAAGATCTCTAGTGACCGATTATACCTTGCAAGTGACGAAGGGATGAGCATCCTCTCCTATGACCTTTTTTCTCCTACTAAAACAGGTATACAAAGTCTCTCACATCTCGATCAAAATGTTGTAGGAAAGGTGTATGACATCCACTTTTCTGCAGACGATAATCGCACTGCCTACCTCGCCACTTCCAAGGGGATTGCTATCGTTGATGTCACTAATGTCCGTCAGCCTAAACTACTTAGTACGTTTTCAACAGCATATCCTGTATATAGTATCTCCATCAAAGACACCACCCTCTACTGTGCAGATACGCTGGAGGGACTGCTCAGCTTGGATGTCAATGACCCTAAAAATCCCACTAAGTTAACAACTTTAAACCAAACGCCTTTAGTAGATGTTCATCTCTTTTACTACTCTTCAGATTCTTATATGGTGCTCTCAAGATACAACAAAGACCTCTCCCTCTACAACCTTCAGACACAGACCATAGATGTTAACATCTCTATACCAGGGAACATCCATCAAACAACTTTAGATCCCAGTGTGTCTGGCAGTATCTACATCTCTTCAGGCATTGGTGGGGTAGTTAAATGGGAGCCCTTTCCTTCAAGCACTGCTTATGCGATACAAGCAGCTGGTAGAGTAGGTAAAATAGAGGTAACTGCTTCACAAGGTATCGCCAACATTAAACATATTGGGCTTTTCCTTTTTACAAATGGTATGAGCATCAATGCGTATTGGATGTTTGACTTTAAGGTTCAAACCTTCACACAGGTGTCTGATGGTGCTACAGATGGTGCTGGTCTCATCATAGCAGATGACACAGGTATGTTATACTCTTATATTATTCCAACAACCTAGGAAACATGATGACTAAAGTCTTTCTTATATCGCTACTCTTATCACCACTTTTATCTGCCTCGTGTCTTCAGCTAGAGAACAACGTCGAGAAGGGAATGTGCTATGAAAAAGAGGGAAACACTAACCTCGCACAAGCATCCTACGAACAAGCTATCCTTGAAAACGACCAAGACACTCAAGCGCATTTAAAACTCTCAAACCTTTATAAAAACATGCAGATGCCTCGAGAGGCCAATGCTGTCTTAGCAGATGTCGATAAAGCCGTACTTTCGCCTGCGCAAAGAACTTCTCTTGAAACCTTTAAAAAGTCCAAAGAGGTCTCCTTAAACACTTTTAAGACACGGGCATCACTTGGCTTGGGTTATGACTCTAACATCAACATCAATCCTAATGACACAGTCATCAGAGATTTCAACGCCACTACCCTTGAGGGAAGTTCAAGCACGCTTTTTACAAGAGCACGTGCCGACATGAGTTACATCTATGACATTGGAGGCAATGGAGGCTTCTTTTTACGTAGCGATGCCAATCTTTACTACCAAAATAACTTTGATGCCTCTTTTTATAACATCACTTATGGGCGTTTATATGCAGGAGGCGGTTATAAAACAGGAGACCTGACCTTCTATATTCCTATCTTTTATGACAGGCTACACTACCTCGATGCTGACATGCTAGAGGAGTCGGGTGTACGACCTGATCTCACCTATGCACTGAGTGATACCTTATATCTAAATATACATGCCAACTATACAAAGCGCCATTACTTTAGAGCCATAGACGCGCAGCGTGATGATGAGATGATGAGCGGTGGTGGTGGAATTTACTGGCTAAAAGATGGCCTTTTTGTTTATCTTAAAGGACGTTATGAAAACTATACTGGTACCAAAACTCCTGTTGACATTTTTACAGACAGGGTTTTCATCTATGGAAGTATGGGTGGTATCTATACTCTTGACAACATTGCTGATTTCATCTTGGATTACCAGTATCGAAATTCAAATTTTGCCGAGGTTCAAGACCTTAAACGTCATGACAATATGCACAACATTAAAGTAGCTTTAGAACGTGAGCTTTTTTATGGGCTTAGAGCCAACCTAAGTTATCACTACATAAATAACAGTTCAAGTTATGACTTGGCCACCTACGACAAACATGAGAGCATATTAAGTCTCGTTTACAACTACTAGGAGAACATGATGAAACATATACTGCTACTGACATTACTGTTGACAGCACTTCAAGCAAGTATTGGACATATTACAAGTGTGACAGGTAATGCCACACTCGTTAGAAGTCATCAAGACAGCCAAATTTCCAAAGGGCTACTGCTTTTAGAAAAAGACCTTATAAAAACTTCTGCACAGTCTAAAGTCCAGGCAATTTTGAATGATGACACAGTCATAACAGTTGGTCCTAAAACAGAGTATCTGTTTGAAGCTTTTCAGGATACCGGTGAGATTAAGGTTCAGATGCAGATTAAACGTGGCTTTTTTAAAAGTGTCACCGGTAAAATCGGTAAAATCGCACCTGAACGCTTTAAAATCAAAACGCAAGCAGCTTCTATAGGTATTAGAGGAACACAATTTATGGCTTATGTAGAAGACGATACCGAAATCATTGGCTGTATTAAAGGAGCCATCATTGTCTGGACTAACAGTGGTTTAACTTTTGAAGTACCTGCAGGTAAAATGCTTGTCTACAAAGGAGAAGAGTGGTCATTAAAAGAGATAGATGTTAAAATATTTGCACCTGTCATGTTAGGTATGCATCTCCAACAAGCACCCAGACAACTTTTGAGCACACCAGATGCCCAAAAACAGACATTAATAGATGAACAGATACTCAATAGAAGATCATCACGAATAGGGACTATAGTGGGTGATACATTACCAGTGCCACCGCCACCTGTCCAAGAACCTTTTGACATCAACCTAAATGTGGACAACTCCACCCAACCACCACCTTACAACCCGTAGTAATCTATGAAAAAGTTCTGGTGGCGTTTATTTACAGTAGTAGTTTTGGTTTTCACCCTCTCTACTGCCTACCTGCTTATCCCACAAACCTTTCTCTCTCTTGATAACAGACTCCGAGACTTTCTCTTTGTACTGCGTGGTCCCATAGAGACAACTCAAAATGTCGTCATTATAGATATTGATGAGAGGAGCCTTAAGCAAGAGGGGCAATGGCCTTGGTCTCGCAACAGAGTCGCCAAGCTCATCCAAAACCTGAGTGATGCACAAGCAGGTATTATAGGTTTAGACATTGTCTTTTCTGAAGCGGACAAAAGTTCACCATTACACATCGCCTCGGAATTAAACTGTAGTACAAAAGAGCTAAGAGATAACGATGCCATACTTGCAAAGACTATCTCTCAAACCCCTACTATTGGTGGATACTTCTTCTCTTATGAAAAAAGTTCCTCAACTGTAGAACCCCTTATCCCTGCTATCTTCATCACTAAAGGTGGCAGTAATACAGAGTATCTCATCCACCCTAACAGTTTGACACTCAACATTCCTATCATTCAAGATGCCTTCTACTCCAGTGGCTTTTTTAATAACACTCCCGATGAAGGGGGTATGATACGACTGGTACCCCTACTCATGACCTATCAAGGGAGTATTTATCCCTCTTTAGCTCTTGAGATGGTACGCATCTATGCTAACGCACAAAAAGTCATTTTTGATAATGCGCAAAACAGTGTAGAGCATATCAAGGTGGGAGACTTACAAATCCCCACTGACCGGTTTTCACGTCTTATGGTCAACTATAGAGGCCCTTCACACACCTTTACCTACATTAGTGCCGCAGACATCCTAAACAAGAATTTCTCAGCGCAAGATGTTACAGGAAAATTTGTGTTGGTAGGAACCTCGGCCATAGGTCTCTCTGATCTTAGAGCCACTCCCTTTGATATTCTCATGCCAGGTGTAGAAGTTCATGCCAACGTTATAGACAACTTGTTAAAAAAAGACTTCATAGCCTTTGCCCAAGAGCCAGAACAAGTTGACCTTCTGCTTATTGCATCTACTACTATCCTGGCTATCGGCCTCTTTTCACTTGTAAGTGTCTGGATAAGCCTTCCCTTACTAATTGCTTCTCTCTATAGCTACTATCTCTTTTTTAACCACCTCCTCTTCAAAGAAGGAATTGCTGTTAACATCTTATTCCCTATAGCTGCGCTGCTCTTTGGTTATGTTTCAGCCCTACTCATCAATTACATTATCAGTCTCAAACAAAAGCAGATGATTATGAATATGTTTGCCAAAAAAGTCTCACCTCGTGTCATGCAAGACCTCATTGCCAACAGCTCAGAAACACTACTGGAACCCCACAACAGAATAGTCAGTGTTTTTTTCTCTGACATCCGCTCTTTTACCTCCATCTCCGAGCAGTTAGGAGACCCTAAAGAGGTGATTAACATGCTCAACACCTACATGACACCGATGGTAGAGAACATCACAAAACAAGAGGGTACCATCGATAAGTTTATTGGTGACGCCATTATGGCCTACTGGAATGCTCCAGTGCACGTTAAAGACCATGCAGACAAAGCCCTCACTTCAGCACTAGAGCAGATAAAACTACTCCAGACACTCAATGCTACGCTAAAAGAGCGATTTAACATTACTATAGAGATCGGTATCGGTATCCACACAGGAGAGGTCACCATCGGTGAGATGGGTTCTACAGGGCGTTCTGACTACACCATCATCGGAGACAACGTTAACCTCGCCTCACGTCTTGAGGGACTCAACAAACTCTACGGTAGTCATATCCTCATCTCCCAAGCTACTAAAGCGCAACTCTCTCTTACCTACCTCCAACGTTCTGTTGATATCGTCAAAGTCAAGGGCAAGCAACATCCTGTCGAGATCTTTGAGGTTTTATCACGAGAGCGTACCTACAATGAAGAAGAGGCCCAAGGCTACCAAGAAGCACTGACTTTCTATAGGAACAGTCAACTACAAGAAGCACTTATATGTTTTAAAACACTCCAGACCCGATACAGCAGCAGACTCTACCAACTTTATGTCACCCGTTGTGAGAATGCCCTTGCTCAAGGTATCGAGACTTTTGAGCCCATCACGACCATGCTGACCAAATAGGTGTTATAATACGCAAAAAGAGTTCACTTGTTATATACACTATTTTCCCCATCTGAAGGTAAAAATGTCGGAGGCTCTCAAGAAGAGAGCGAGATCTTGTTTGGTTACGAGCCCCGTAAAAGCATCTTGAACAGCTACAACGACATCATAACATCTGACGACATTGAGACCATCAAAGCACTGTTTGGCATCAAAAAAGAGAAAGAGATCACTCCCTATCTTCATGACATCTTCTCTGCCCCCAAAATGGCTGCCATAGAGCGTTACAGTGGTGTCGCCTATGAGTACCTTGACTATAAAACACTCACACCGACTGCACAAGCGTACTTAAAAAAACAGCTCCTTATTTTCTCCAATCTCTACGGGGTACTCTTAGGTGGAGATGCGATTGTCAACTATAAAGTTAAGCAGGGTAATAACATCGGAGATATCGCTCCTGACAAGTTCTATAAAGAGCGTTTTAGCTACCAACTTGACCTACTACTTATGGATCATGAGATTCTTGATCTTCGTGCAGGATATTATGACAAGTTTTACAAAACCAAACAGCAATACACCACCTTGAAATTTCTAAAAGGTGGCAAAAGTGTCAGTCATTGGGCTAAGGCCTATAGAGGTATTGTTTTAAGAGCATTAGCCCAACATCAGGTCCAAAGTATAGAAGATTTTTTGACTTTAGATATAAAGACCTTACAACTTGAAGAGACTATTACTGTCAAAAATAAAACAGAAATTATCTACTCGATCATAGAGTAAAAAAGGCTAACTATGGACAACATCTGGATCTACGCATTTACTGTTTTTACAGGCTTCTTTGCCATTATGAACCCCTTGGCCAATACACCCATTTATATGGGTCTTGTGCAAGGGGCGAGTAAGGCTCAAAAATTACATATAGCACTGACTTCAACCCTTGTTGCATTTTTTATTGTGGGCAGTTTTGTTATTTTTGGTAAATACATCTTCCAATTTTTTGGTTTAACCATTCCAGCCTTTAAACTTGCAGGAGGTATTTTGATCTTCTTTGTTGGTTTTGAAATGTTGCAATCCAAAAAATCAACCATCAATAATCAAGAGCCTGTAGAATTTGATGAGAGTGTCGCTATTTCACCTCTCGCTATTCCTATACTAGCAGGACCCGGTACGATAGTCACTGCTATGAACTATACTATCGGTAGTGACTTTCTCCACATTGGCATTATTATTTTAATGCTTGCATTTATACTGTTTGTAACCTATATTTCATTTATCTATAGTACTAAACTTGTACAATACATCGGAAAAAATCTCATTATCGTCATCGGAAAGTTAATGGGTATTATATTAACAGTCATCGGAATGGGTATGATCATTGATGGTATAAAACTAGCATTTGACCTTACCTCCTAGCACTGTTACTGACACAAGGTGTTAGAAAACCTTAAAGATTGGTTTTTTCAGAGTTTTCAAGCATTCTAATATCCCAATCTGCACGCCAAGAGGTCGAGACAAGTTTAGCAATCACAATAGCAAGATATAGTTGTCCAAACACGGCTTCTAACACAGAAAGCATCCGTGCTTGTGCACTCTGCGCTACAATGTCACCATACCCCAAAGTAGTAATCGTTGTAAAACTATAATAGGTAAAAATCTCAACATCTTTCATCGCCTCGTAAGTAGGCATATGAAAAGCATTTCCATCAAAATGTGCTAACAGAACATAAGCATATGCCCAAATCAAACCCGCGACAAGGTAAATATTCATTGCCCCAAAAATAATGTTAGTGTCTACTTTTTTAGCATGTATCATCTGTTTTATAATCAAGAATTGTAAGTATAAAAAGAAAATGCCCATTGTTAAATAAGAAGCAACAAATGTGTAATCGTTTTGAAAAATACTATCTATCCAAGTAGCTAAAAGTGTCGGTACAACAAAAGCGATATCAATGAGGTAAAGACCTCTGGTATGTCTTGCACTAAAAACCAAGTAAAACATCACAAAAGTGTATTGTCCTACTAGGGCAAAACGTAGGATGGGTAGCGCATTGAGAAAAGGAAGCAAGAAGAGCACCCCCACCAATGAAAAGAAGAGGATGTAGTTGTCATACTTCCTGGTTAAAAATAGTCGCATTGTTATCTGGAGATACTAAAACCGAAACCAACCTGGTTGACCTGTTGGTCGTAGTCTATAAGACTCTGTCCATAGCCTCCGATGTTTCCATGAGAGTCCACACCACTAAAGGCTTGAAAATAAAAGTGCGTGTTATAAGTATAAGGGATAGGATAACTCATCTCCAACTCACCACTGACATGTCCTTTAGTAAAACTTGGACGCAACGTCAAACGTGTCAGTAATTTTCCATGGATATATCCCACTTCAAATGAGCCTGGGCCATAATAGTCTTGTATGTCTGGATTATCATCAAACTCTGAAAACTCTTTCATCTTGTACCAGACATCAAGTTCTGCAAAGAAATGGTCCCACTGGAAGTACGCTCGTGTATAAAGACGGTTCCAAGAACGTGAACGTGAGCCCTCTACCGGTCCATCTCCGTTACGTCTACGTGTTCCATTTTCATCTACAGGTTGCCCGTTTGATGAGTGTTTATATCCAAAAGCGATACCCTTCATTCCTATAGCATCAAGACTATGATAAAAAGGTATCGTTACAAAGGCTTCTGGCTTATAGTTAGTATCTCTAAACGGTGAAGACTCTATGATAATCTGCCAGTAAGAGACTTGCGTATAAGCGCCCGTCCACATCTGTGTAAAACCAAACCAGTTGGTGACATAGTCTGCACGTAACGAGATCTGATATTTGGCTTCTGTATGAATGTACGTCGTTCCATTAGGGTCTGGATTTGGACTGTCTTTTTCAAACTTCGTCTCACCTTTAGGTATCTTGTCCGTGTAAGAGATGATGGCGTAGTTAGGATAGTAAGCACGCAGACCGAACTTACCATTGGCAAGCTCTACTAAAGTGGCTGTAGAGTCCTCATCATCAAGAGGATCCAAGTTACGGTAAATGGTCTCATAGACATGTGTTTTATTACTGTTGGTCAACTCCCAGCTTGCTGCTTGCTTATACCAGTGTATGGCTTCGGCACTATTAACCTCAACACCTTTGCCGTTTTCATACATCCAACCTAGCTTATATGCCGCGTCTGATTCTTGATCTTTTTCAGCACTCTCTTTGTAAAGAGGAAAAGCCTCTGTATACTCTTTATTTTGAAAATAAGCTTCAGCTTTTTCATACGCATCACCCGCATAAAGAGAGAGTGTAAATAAAATAAGGATCAACAGACGTAACATTCAACAACCTTTGCAAGAAACATAATATAATAGCGCTATTATATTATAATTTTTAAAAAATAGGGAGAGAAATTGAACATAGAAACTATAGAAGAAAAACTGCATAGTGAATTAGCGGTAGCCCTCTATTTTAGTGCTCCGACCTGCAATGTTTGTCATGCATTAAAACCCAAGCTTTTAGAGGCTTTTGAGAAGAACTTTTCATTACTGGAAGTCATTAGTGTTGACATCTCAGAGACACCAGAGATCGCTTCTCATTTTGGTGTTTTCAGTATACCTACACTTTTAATCCATCTTGATGGTAAAGAGTTTTTACGTAAAAGTCGTCATATGAGTGTAGACCAAGTGGTTGATGAAATTAAACGTCCATATGACATGATGACCTCATGATTTTTGATTTTTGATTTTTGATTTTTGATTTTAACAATATCAGCGTCAAACTTAGTTTTGTATAAATGCCAAGAGTGCAGCAGTGACTGCCACATTGAGTGATTCTACCCCGCGTTGCATAGGGATAGCCAGAGACCTGTTACACAGACGTGTCACTACAGGTGAGACCCCTTCACTCTCATTACCTAAAACAAATACCACTTTTTTACCGGTCTGAAGGCTATAAATATCATCTGTAGCATGTGAAGATAGCGCATATATCTCACTTGATGCTCCCAACTCGGCTAAAGGTGCTTCCAATGTCTTACAGTAGAAGATCGGAATTTTAAACAGTGTTCCCGCACTTGCCTTGATGACCAGTGGAGAGATCTTGGCACTGTTGTTGGTGGGCAGTAAGATACCATCTATATTTCCTGCTGCAGCAGAACGGACGATCATCCCTAGGTTTTGAGGATTTTGAACACCATCTAAAGCCAGCAAACGAAAACTCTCCCCTAAAACTGTCTTTATCTTGTCACTTTTTTGATAATTAGGAGCGATAATATCTATGGCTACACCTTGGTCTTGTTTGGCATTTTTAGAGATGCGAGAAAGTTGTTCTTTGGAGTGACTCTTTATCTCAATGTTGCGTGAGTGTGCCATCTCTCTTATTTGCAAGATCACACCCTCTTCTCTATTACTCTCTGCAAGATGCAGTTTGTGAACCTGAATGTTTTCGTCTTCTAAAATTTCTGTAACAACATTACGACCATAAAGGGTAATCACTGAGTCAAAAAAAGCTTTTTTATCTAAATATTCTTGGGAATCTTTCATGTTTTCTCTATTTTTTTCACATTATATCCACATTTTATCTTCTATAGTAGAAGTTACAAAGTCAACATACTTCTTGAGCTTTAACAGGTTAAAAGTCTAAACTGAAACCAAGACTCAAATTAATGCCTTCAAGTCCATACCCCTTAGAGATACTTGGCTCTATAAAGTAACGGGAGATATACACACTTTTTTTAGGTGTATTCCAATATCCTGCAAGACCCAATGTCCCATAACCGTTGATTTGTGCCACTGTAGCTAAGTCACCCCAGATGTAGTTGCCTTTCAAGTAAGGCTCTAAGGTTAAAGTCATATCATTATGAGTGTAAAGAGGGTTAGTCTCGTAGCTAATAGTCACAGACGCCACAGAAGTTTGTGACTGCAGAGAGATAACATCATTTACAACGTCCCCAAGGATCTCTCCCAGGTCGATCTCATTAAACGTCTTATAGAGTTTGTAGTTGAAACGGGTATAGACCTTATGTTTATGGATCTCTCGATGGTAGACATATTCAGCCAACAACTTATAAGAGTAATTGTCTTTAAAGGACTGGTCAAATAAATCCTTGATAACTTTACCATTTATATCATCATCGTCCTCTGGTCGTACCCTTAGCCCTAAACGAGAGTATAGTACTTCACCGCCAAAGAGCAAGTATGAGTGTTCAGTAGCCTTGTACCTGATCCCCGCACCAATACCACCAACATAAGTTTGAAGACTGTTGTGTATGTTTAATAGGCTGCCATTTGCATCTTCTATACTTCTATCAGATGTCGCACTGCTATAGCCCATGTCAAACATCATAAAGACATTAGACTTTTCTGTTAAAGGTTCAAACTGATACTGTAACGGAAGGTTATACATCTGCATCTCTGAATTGATGTTTGTAAAGCGGTAGATTCCTGAGCTCAAACCATCTTGAGAGGTAAAGACGATTGCTGCATTTGCAGCAGCCAAATATGCACTTGCACCTAAGTCATCTAAGCTCGAGGCCCTAAAGGAAGCAGACAACAATGACAATAATAGAAGTGTTCGTTTTATCATCTATTTAGGATCAGACACTTTAGAGAGTTGCCACTTTAAGATCAGGTAACCCATGATACCAGACAAGAGAGAGCCAAGTAAGATACCAATGCGTTCGTCTATCATGTTGATACAAGCGTCACCACTACACTCGAAGGCCAAGGAACCTATAAACAGACTCATAGTAAACCCTATACCACCCAAGACCGAAAGACCATAAAGGTGACCAATGTGTAAACCATCTGGCAACTTTCCAAGCTTTAAAGTTATTGCTAGAAGACTGAAGCTAAAGATACCTACTTGTTTACCTATAAAAAGTCCTAATGTAATACCTATAGTGATGTTATCTAAAAAATCTTTACTGCTGACACCACTGAAGTTTACGCCGGTGTTCACAAAAGCAAAGAGGGGTAAAATCACATAGTTCACAGGGGCATGAAGAGAGGCTTCTAACTCATGAAAGCTCTTGCCATTATTACGAAGGGGGATAAGAAGACCTACAATGACACCCGCTATAGTTGCATGAACCCCTGACTTTAACACCGCTGCCCAGACAATAATACCTATCAGTACATAGGCAGTATTATTAGTAACACCACGCCAATTCATAACCATCAAAACAGCAATGAAAAATGCTGAGACCGCTAATGCAGAAGTAGAGAGACCATGTCCATAAAAGAGAGCTATGACAATAATAGCGCCTAAATCATCAATGATGGCCAGTGCCAGTAAAAATACTTTAAGTTCAGCTGGTACGCGGTTTCCAAGTAAAGAGAGGATACCTAATGCAAAAGCTATATCAGTTGCCATAGGAATCGCCCAACCTTGCATCGCGACAGGATCTCCCCAGTTAAAAGCTGTATAGACTAAGGCAGGCACCACCATACCACCAACAGCAGCGAAGGCAGGCACCACAATCTTAGAGACCTGACTTAAACTTCCGTCAAGTACTTCTCGTTTTATCTCAAGACCCACCATAAAGAAGAAGACCGCCATCAAACCATCATTAACCCATAAAAGGAGAGGTTTTGCAATTACAAATTCATGGATACTAATAACCACGGGAATCGCCAGAAGATCTTTATAAAGATACGCATAATGGCTGTTAGAAAGTAACATAGCAATGATCGTTGCTGTAATTAACAAGACCCCTACTGCAGATTCCGCCTTAAAAAAGTTTAATAAAGATTTTGAAAGTAGTCGCATAATATTTATCCTATGGCAATTAAATCTGATTAAATGATACTATAAATATGCTCAAAAAAAGAGAGAAGATAACAACACCGAAGGGTGTTATTATAAGAGAGAAAAATTTAGATCTTAGCAATAATCGCTTCAGCTGTGAATCCAAACTTCTCAAAAAGTTGTCCAGCCGGTGCAGAGGCACCAAAACTGTTCATGTTGATCAGTTCATCAGCAAGCTTATACCACTCCATACCACGCGCTGCTT
>JALSUN010000061.1 GCA_027061425.1 Helicobacteraceae bacterium | reverse complement strand
TCTATTTTCTCTTCTTAGAAAGTTATTATATATATAACTTTTGTTATAATTCGCCACTTACCTATGGGAGATATTTTATGACTGAATGTGACGTATTTATTATTGGCGGTGGACCAGCAGGTTCGATCGCTGCTGCCAAACTTGTTCAAGCCGGATACCATGTCGAGCTTGTTGAAAAGGTAAAATTTCCACGTTTTGTCATAGGAGAATCTCTCCTACCACGCTGTAATGAGCTGCTTGAAGATGCCAATATGT
Source organism: Helicobacteraceae bacterium (assembly GCA_027061425.1). Taxonomy (GTDB): domain Bacteria; phylum Campylobacterota; class Campylobacteria; order Campylobacterales; family Sulfurimonadaceae; genus Sulfonitrofixus. The sequence goes on along the minus strand of JALSUN010000061.1, from coordinate 13,002 downwards.
TAGAAGCTGTAAAGCATGCAGGTTTTCAGTTTAAAGGAGGTGTTGCTTTTCAAAATGAGAATAATGATCTTAAAGTTGTCCATTTCGAAAACAATATGGGTCAGAAGCATAACAGTTCATTTCAAGTGCGCCGTGAAGTTTTTGACAACCTTCTTTTAGAGCAGGCTAAAGACTTTGGTGCCAAAGTCACCATGGAGTCAGAAGTCACAGCTTATGATGAAGATGCCAATATCGTCACAGTTATTCATAAAGATGGCAGTGAACAAAAGTATCATGCTAAAAAAGTGATCGATGCTTCAGGTTATGGTCGTGTACTACCAAGACTTTTAGGTCTTGACAGTGCATCAGGGCTTAAGCTTCGTAATGCCATCTTCCGTCGTGTTGAAAATGACATTCGACATACCGATGGTACTGAAGGGTACATCTATGTTGACATTGTAGGTGACAATGACGCCTGGATTTGGAATATCCCGCTTAGTCCTACCGTCACCTCTGTCGGTATCGTCTGTAGCGAGGAGTATTTCAAATCTTTTGAGATGACACCAGAAGCATTTTGGGAACACATCGTCTATAATCAACCCACAGCAAAAGTACGTTATGCCAATGCTACACCAATTAATGAAGTGGGTTACATCGGCGGGTACTCTAGCAATGTCTCTCGTATGTTTGGTGAAAACTTTGTCATGGTAGGAAATGCCACTGAGTTTTTGGACCCTGTCTTCTCCTCAGGTGTCACACTTGCTCTTGAGTCTGGTGCTAAAGCAGCAGAGTTGACCATCAAAGAGCTTGAAGGTGAAGCTGTTGACTGGCAGGTAGATTATCAAGACTACATGATGATCGGTGTTGATGTCTTTAGAGAGTATGTTGAGGCTTGGTACGATGGCCGTCTTCAAGGCATACTTTTTTCTAAAGCACCTGGGTCAACAAAAATAGAGAGTAAGATCGTCTCTGTTCTTAGTGGTTATGTTTGGGACACCCGTAACATGTTTGTTAAGACACCAACACAGGCTGTCAATGCCACTTATACTGCTTTAACAGGCAAAGATCCAACCTCAAAATAATCCACATTTTGGTAAGATTCTTACCAATTTCTCATGAGGACTTATCCATGTCACAATACAGAGGAAGTCCTCTTGGCATCAAACTTATCATCGCCCTTTATAACACTTTTGGATATAAAGCAGCCAAGTCATTGGTTTATATCGTTGCTTTTTTCTACGCGGTTGCATCTCAAAATAAACGTCAAGAGATGCGCAGTTATTATAAAGCTATAGGCCTTGATGACAGTTTCAGCACCTATTTCAAACACCTGTACGCTTTTTCATTGACCATTTTTGACAGGTTCATCGCTAAAGAGACCTCACAAAATGAGATAGAGATAGAGCGTACCAATGTTCAAGCTTTTGAGTCTCTACAAAAAAGTGGTGGCTTAATGATATTTTCACACCATGGAAACTGGGCACAAAGTTTTAAAATCTTCCAAACCTATGACATCACACTCAACATCGTTGGAGATGAGGCCATAGATGAAAACCTTCAAAAAATAGACGGTGCCACTAAAAACCAACATATCAACATCATTAGTCTTAAAAATGGAATGCAGGCGATGTTGGAAATAGCACGAGCGCTTCAAAACAGAGAGGTTATCATCATCATGGTCGACCGTGTTAAAGAGAAAGAGAAGAGTGTTGAAGTTGACTTCTTAAATAAAAAGACCCTTCTGCATAGTGGAGGGTTTGAGATTGCTATGATGAGACAAGCTCCTATCGTTGCTTGTGATGTTGTGCGTGCAGGAGACCAAAAGATAAGCATAAAGTTTTCAGATGTCATCACCTCTGACCTTAAAAACAAACAAGAACGTCTTACCTATTTGGCACAACACTATGCTACTTTTTTAGAGGCCTCTGTCCGTGAGTACCCCTATCAGTGGTTTAACTTCTTCGACTTCTGGAAGACAGGACAGAAGTAGTCTGCACTCTTCTAATTTGCTGCTTGTATAAAATCTTCTATAATATCATCAGGATTTTCAAGACCAATAGAGATACGGATTAGCCCGTCGGTAATCCCTAAGAACTTGCGAGTCTCTTCATCAAAATCACTGTAAATTGTTGAACCCATGTGCAGGGCTAAAGTACGGTTATCACCAATATTTGCGGTAATCGTTGCCATTTTTGTCTTTCTCAAAAACTCATAAGCACCCTCTTGAGAGCCCATGTCTATGGTCATCAACGTACCACACCCTTTAGAAAACTGTGCCAGATAACGGGTGTTTTGCTCATGTCCATCAATACTTGGATGGTTCACATTGATCCCTTTTTGATGCAGTGCCATAGCTATGCGCTCTACACTCTTCACAATCCTGTCCATACGCAGTGGCATCGTCTCTAAGCCCAGCAGTGTCAGATAAGAAGAGAAGGCCGAAGCACTCATACCAAAGTCTCTCATAGCACGTTTTTTAGCATTGGCAATGAGGGCCATCTTACCCATTTTTTTAATGAACTTATGTACTTCTTGATAACGCACATTTTTAAACTTGTCCTCGCCCTCATTGATCGCTCTAAAAACTACAGCGCCCCCTAAAACAGAGGCATTTCCACTAATGATTTTCGTTGTTGAATAGACAACAATGTCTGCTCCGAGTTCTAAAGGAGAGACACTCATAGGGGTAATGGTGTTGTCGATAATAAGAACAATACCATGACGTGTAGCGATGTCAGCTATGGCATGGATGTCAGGAAGTCTCATGTTCGGATTACCCACAGACTCTAAAAATATAATCTTTGTACTCTCATCAATAGCATTCTCTATGGCTTCAAACTCATCAACATCAAAAAACTGTGTCGAGATACCAAAACGAGAGAGTGTCTCTGAAAAGTATGAGTAAGTACCACCAAAAAGACCACCAATACTAATAATACTGTCTCCACTACTCAAAAGTGACATCGTAGCCAGCGTGGTTGCCGCCATACCAGAACTGGTTGCGACTGCGCCAACACCACCATCCATCTCTGCTAAAACACCTTCAAGCTTCGCCGTCGTAGGATTTCCCATGCGTGAGTAGAGTGGCTTTTTGACACTCCCGTCAAATATACCTTCTGCTGTCTCAGGTGAGCCATAACCAAAAGCTGCTGACTGTGTAATCGTTGGGCTGACTGCCCCCTCTTTTTCGCCTATATTTTGGACAAAATAGGTTGAAAATTCTTCAAAATTGTTCATAGTTCATACCTTCTAAAAAATAGTAGTTGCGCTCAAAGCTAGCCTACTGTAAAATGTGTGCAAGATTATAACAAAAAGTGAATAATGTGAGTCAACGTATCTTTATAACCGCTACCAACACTGACATCGGTAAGACCTATGTCACGACCAAGTTACTCAAACACTACGCCACACTAGGCTACAAAGTGGGTGTCATCAAGCCCATAGAGACCGGGGTAGAACAATCACCCATTGATGGCTCAAGTTTACTCACGCTGGTGAAAACACTAAACCCTTTAATGAGCGATATCAGTATCAACAACATCGTACCCATACAGTTTAAGCTTCCTGCGGCACCTTACTGCGCTAACAATGCACAAGAAGTCTCTATGCAAGTCGTTGATGATGCCATTGCTAAGTTAGAACCACTCTGTGATATTCTCATTATTGAAGGTGCAGGTGGTCTTTATGTTCCTATAGATAAAAAAAAAATGATTATAGACTTAATTGGACGATACAACGCCATGGCCTTACTTGTTTCACACTGTAGATTAGGATGTATCAACGATACCATACTCTCTATAAATGCCCTTAAAGCAAAAGAGTATAACTTCATCTGGACACTCAACTGTCATACAGATGATAAAAGCTTTCAAGAGGTCTCGGAGCCTTATTTTAGAGACGTTTATCCCGACTTCACCATATTTGATCGTGATATAGAGAAGATAGCCCAAACACTTTTGCTATAATCACACAACTACTTTAGGAGATGAATGATGCGCCACCTTATACGTACTGATGACTTTAGCATAGAGGAGATAGAGTCACTTCTAAAAGATGCTGAGACCTTCTCTAAAGGGGGCTTTGACCGTATTTTACAAGACAAGATCATTATTACCCTCTTTTTTGAGAACTCCACCCGTACTAAAAGCTCTTTTGAAATTGCAGCTAAACGTCTTGGCGCAGATATGGTACATCTTGATGTTGCTAAAAGTTCTACTAAAAAGGGTGAGACACTTGTAGATACAGCAACTAACCTTGATGCCATGGGTCCCCATGCTATTATCGTCCGTCACGCTGATGCAGGTGTCCCAAAAATCCTCTCCAAACATACCCATGCTTCTATCATTAATGCAGGCGATGGTGCCCATGCGCATCCTACCCAAGCACTTCTTGACCTCTTTACACTCAAACAACATTTTGGTGAACTTAAAGGTAAGCGCATCGCTATTGTTGGTGACATTAAAAACTCTCGTGTGGCCAACTCCAACATTGAGCTTTTGACACGTTTTGGGCTTAAGGTCACATTGGTAGCACCCCCTCAGTTTATGCCAAGTACGAACTTACCCAACACCAACTATATCCAAGATGTTATCGATGATGTTGATATCATTATGAGTCTGCGTACCCAAACAGAGCGCCACTCTCAGCAGTCTTATGCCTCTCTAAAAGACTATGCAAGCGACTTTTGTATTACCAGTGAGTTGGTCGGAGACAGAGACCTTATCATCTTACATCCTGGGCCAGTACATCGTAATATAGATATAGATGACACACTCTTAGCCGACCCACGGTGTAAAGTACTCCAACAGGTCTCTAATGGGGTCTCCATGCGTATGGCTGTTCTCAAAAAACTCATAAATGATCGCTAAACTCAACCGCCTGACAGCAGAGGGCACCCCCTATCTCCTCATCACTGATTTTAAGGCAGAGACACTATTAGTCTACACCCTCAAAGAGCTGGATGACGAGGACATCGCTTTTAGTTTTAAGTCCAATGTACAGCAGTCATCCACCCCACTACACACAGACCCTATAGATTTCATCATTTACAAAAAAGGGTTTGACAAGGTAATAGAGCATATCAAAAGAGGAGAAACCTACCTTTTAAATTATACCTGCTCTACCCCCATTAAAACACCACTCACCCTCTATGAGATTTATGAAAAAGCCCATGCCAAGTTTAAACTGCGCTATAAAAACTCTTTTATCTGTTTCTCTCCTGAACGTTTTATAAAGATAGAGGATTGTATTATCTCTACCTATCCTATGAAAGGAACTATTGATGCATCACTGTCAAATGCAAAAAAGAGTATCATGGAAGATCCAAAAGAGCTTGCTGAGCATATTATGGTGGTGGATCTACTTCGCAATGATCTGGGTATAGTTGCCAAGAACATCAATGTAGAAAAATTTCGTTATGTGGAATCCTTGCATACTGGTAACAAAGAGCTGCTGCAAGTCTCTTCTAAAATCACTGGGCACCTACCCCTAGAGTGGAGAGAAAACTTTGGGGACATCATTATGAAACTCTTGCCAGCAGGAAGTATCACAGGGACTCCTAAAAAAAGTACCGTTGAAATCATTGAAGCAGTTGAGTTACAAGAGAGAGGTTTTTTTACCGGTATTTTTGGCTATTTTGATGGTCACGATTTTGACAGTGCTGTAATGATTCGTTTTATAGAGAACTATCAGGGGCAGATGGTATACAAAAGTGGTGGCGGCATCACCTTAGACAGTCAATCACGTAAAGAGTATCAAGAGATGCGAGATAAGATCTATATACCTTAAGAATTAATAACGCCACTCTTTAAGTTATATATGATTATTGTTTAACATGTACTGTGTTATCATACTTCTATGATTAAGAAAAAATTTATAAATTTTATAGTTGCTGAAGATGTTTTTACCGATGATCAGGATGATCTTAAACTTAGATTTAATGTTATAAATATCATTATTATTATCGCTATCATTGGACTTGTGGTTGGAGGTATAAACAATTTTTTTAACGGCGATTATCCCAGTGTTTACGCCAACATTGTTTTTACAATTATAGTCGTTACAACCGCCTACCTTATCCGTAGATTTATCCACTACTTTGAACTACTAACTAACATTTTAACTTTTGAGATTCTCGTTATATTTAATATACTATTACTTCTCTCTGGCCCGGAAAGTCTCAAGTCTCTCTGGTTAATGACCTTTCCAGCCCTCATCTTTTTTTATAGAGGCACCCGTAGTTCGCTCATCTGGATCGGTATTTTTATTATCTCTCTTTTTATTACTAAATTACAGCCCTTTTACCCTACTGCTTATACCTATACCAATCTCTTTTACATCACCTTCGTACTGCTTGCCATGACAGGGGTTATTTATATCTATAAATTTAGAATCGATAGCAGTCACAAGACCAATTTAGAGCAAAAAGAGCAGTTGAAACTCCTCATGCATACACTGGAATCTAAGGTGACAGAAAAGACCCAAGCTCTCAACGAACTTAACTACAACCTTGAGATCAAAGTACTTGAAAAAGCCCAAGAGTTACGTGAAAAAGATGCACTCATCTTAGCACAGTCACGTCAGGCAGCTATGGGAGAGATGATCAGTATGATCGCTCATCAGTGGCGCCAACCCCTCTCCACCATTACCCTGCAGATCTCTAATCTAAAAATAAATGCTATGTTAGGGAAGCAGTCGCTTGATGAGACCAATGATGCCTTAGAGCATATCTCAAGTACCATTATCTACCTCTCTGAAACCATTGATGACTTTCAAGACTTTTTTAAGCCTGACAAACGTCAAGAGAAACAAAAAGTCTGCACATTGATACAAAATGGGATTAACTTCGTGATGCCAAGGATTACAGTCGCAAATATTGACTTAAAGTACCTGTGTAATACTAAGATAGAGATTCTAACCTACCCTAATGAATTCTCGCAAGTGATCATAAACATTATTAATAATGCTATAGATGTCCTGCTTGAACGCAACATTAAAAATCCACAAGTTCATGTTAAAAGTGAGGTCATTGATCAGAACTTAAGAGTGACTGTACAAGATAATGCTGGAGGGATAGAGAGTGAGATCTTACCCCGTATTTTTGAGCCCTATTTTAGTACAAAAGGTAAAAATGGTACAGGTCTTGGACTCTATATGAGTAAAATGATTATTGATGATCAACTTAATGGTAAGTTAGAAGTTCGTAATGTAGAAGAGGGCGCCGCTTTTAGTATTTCAATCCCAGTTGAAGCTTCTTCGTAAGCAGTTGTAAGAACAGCGTCATCTCTTTTATCTCAGCAAAACCGTCTCTTTGAAGTGTACCCCACATTGGTTCAGGGAAGTAACTGTCTTCTTTAAAACGTGCCATGATATGCCAGTGCAGATGGGGCACATAGTTTCCAAAAGAGGCTATATTTATTTTCTCTGGTTCGAAGTAAGTGATCATCTCTTTTTCAATAATATCCAAAGTTGTAAAGATCATCTCTTTTTCAGCATGTGTACACATACTAAACTCTTTAAGAGAACGTTGTGTAAAAATCTTGAGCCAAGGGATCTCACTCTCTTCAAGCTCTATTTTAATAAGAGGATTACTATATATCATTAGTGGAGTTGGTCTGCTTTACGACGGCGGTTGTGACGACGACTTTTTTCGCCAATACGACGTTCTGAACGTTGTTCTCTACGATCTGACAACTTACTTTCATGTTTAAGTTGGTTCGCCCTACGCCTACCCTGTTTGTTGATACGTCGCTCTTTTACACCAGAACGACGACTCTCTTTACGTCTATCTTTTTTACCACTGTAAGGATTGTAAAACTTTACAAAAAGATAAATCACAACAATAACACCAAAGATAAGTCCAACTGTTTGTTTGTCTATTGCCATGTGCAATCCTTTTAATTACTGCATACTCTTATAGGTATATTTTAACCTATAAGCGTTTAAGTTCTAAGTTTTGTTATTTTTTTAAAGGAGAGAAAGGGACTAAAGCAGAACCCCAAGTAAGACCACCGCCAAAAGCGTCTAAAAGCATCATCTCACCCGCTTTAAGACCACCTTCTTCATAAAGGTCATTGATCGCCATAGGGATTGATGCCCCTGAAGTATTACCATATTTGTGTACTGTTAAAACAACTTGTTCTTCACGCATCTTCAAAGAATCACCTACCGCCTTAATAATACGGAAGTTGGCTTGGTGTGGAATAAAGTGTGCAATATCCTCTGAAACCAAATTGTTATTAGCTAAAATTGTTACTACATCTTTAGTTAAAGTACGTACGGCGATTTTAAAGGTCTCATTGCCCTTCATTTGGATAAATGATGCTTCTGCCTTTACTTCCGCCTGGTGAGGGTTACCCGTACCACCATCTGGTGTCATCAAAAAATCACCAAGACTACCATCAGCAGCGATATGAAGGTCCATAATGGCCTCTTCTTTGTTCTCTGTTGCAGAGATGACTGCAGCACCTGCACCATCACCAAACAATATACACGTACCACGGTCCGTGTAATCTGTAATAGCAGACATCTTTTCAGAGCCAACAATTAAGATGTTTTTCTTCATACCTGACTCTATGAATGCTTTAGCAATTGCTAAAATATAGACAAAACCAGTACATGCCGCAGAGATGTCAAAGGCTGGAACCTGTTCTAGACCCATTTTATGTGCAACAACAGTTGCCGTTGATGGCATGTTAAAGTAGTCAGGCGTAATGGTAGCCATGATGATCATATCGATCTCGGACTTATCTATACCAGAGCGTTCTATCGCAAGCTCCGAAGCTTTAACAGCCATATCAGAAGTTGTTTCATGGTCAGCTGCAATACGACGTTCTTTAATACCTGTACGTTTTGTAATCCACTCATCTGTGGTGTCGACCATATGAGTCAAATCTTCATTACTAAGAATTTTTTCTGGCACATAAGCACCAATAGAGCGGAAAGCTGCGTACATTATTTTCCTTTGTTTACTTCAGAGAGTGAGCGTTCTATATGCTCATTAACTCCAGTATCTACATAACGGATAGCTTGGAAGATAGCATTTTTAATTGCTTTAGGGTTACTTTTACCATGACCAACAATCGCACATCCCTTAATACCAACAAGCGGTGCACCACCCTCTTCTGCATAGTCAATCTCTTTTTTCAAAAGTTTAAAGACCTTGCGCATCAAAAGTGCCCCAGTAATCGCAATAGGTGATTTTCTGATGTAATCTTTGATAAAATAAGAGATCGTTGAAGCGACACCTTCTGCTGTTTTAAGTACTAGGTTTCCGATGAAGCCATCACAAACAACAACATCACATTCGCCATTAAAGATATCACTACCTTCAACATTACCTATAAAGCCTTCAGTTCCATCTAGCAACTTGTAAGTAGCCTTAGTAACTTCATTACCTTTTGATGCTTCTTCACCATTAGCCAGAAGACCAACACGTGGTGTTTCTATGCCCATAACATCGTGTGCATAGTACTTACCAAAAACTGCGAATTGTGCTAAATGTTCAGGTGAACAATCTACATTGGCACCCACATCAAGCATAACCGTGCGATTTTTGCCTTTAGAAGGCATGAGCGTCACAAGAGCAGGACGCAGAACGTTTTTAAGGCGCCCTAAACGTAAAGTTGCAAGCGTCATGGTCGCGCCACTGTGACCAGCAGACACAACACCGTCTGCTTCACCTTTTTTGACCAAATCAACTGCTTTGAAAATGGAACTCTCTTTGCGCTTGAGTGCATCGGTAGCCGCGTCTGACATGCTTATCACATCATCTGCCTCTACAATCGAAATCTTATTTTTATAACCCTTAGGTAACAAAGACAAAATCTCATCTCTCTTGCCAACTAATATTGGTTCGAACTTACGCTCTTTTAGTGCTAATATCGTACCTTTTACAATTGGCTCGGGACCAAAGTCCCCACCCATTGCGTCAATCGCAATTTTAATCATTGATTATTTGTACTCGCCAGTAGTTGGGTTAATGTGGTGAGGTAACTTGTAAGTTCCATCTTTATCTTTAACCGGGCGTGCTAGTGTAATTTTGTAGTGTGTTCTACGCTTTGCTGAACGTGAGTGTGATACTCGTCTTTTAGGTACTGCCATCTTTAATTCCTTTCTTGTTTTTTACAGTTTTCACAACTGTGATAATCATTTCTGATCAATTCGATTTCTGAATGCACAAGTGCATCAAAATCTAAGATATCATTAATCTCAACCACGTCATAACGCTCGTTAAAGCCCTCATAAACACCGTTAGAGATTAAAATTTCTATTTTTTCGTGTAACATTGTAGCGAAATCTTCCGCACATATGTCACAAGTGAGTGATATCTCACCTTTTAGCACTGCTTGAAGTAGCGCTAGGTTACGCTCAGTGTAAGTCACCTCACCACTAAACGTCACACCTTCTAAGTCAACTTTAAACTCAGTAGGTGTTGGAGTAATACGTCTGAACGGTATGTTCATCTGTAATTACGCGATCTCTCTCTCAGCGAAGAAGAAAGCGATCTCAACTGCTGCATTTTCAACAGAGTCAGAACCATGAACAGCGTTAGCATCGATGCTCTCAGCGAAATCAGCACGGATTGTACCAGATTCTGCTTCTGCAGGATTTGTAGCGCCCATAAGGTCACGGTTTTTTTGCATTGCAGACTCACCTTCAAGAACTGTTACTACAACAGGACCAGAGATCATGAAGTCAACAAGGTCTCTAAAGAAAGGACGCTCTGCGTGGATTGCATAAAATGCTTCTGCATCTTTTTGAGACAGTTGAAGCTTTTTAGTTGCTGCAATACGAAGACCGTTGTCTTCAAAACGAGAAAGAATCTTTCCGATAACACCTTTTGCTACTGCGTCTGGCTTGATTATTGATAGTGTACGTTCCATGAAGAACTCCTGCAAATATGAAAATTTAGAATGGGATTGTACCGAAATAATGTTGTATTTTAGTTTAAAGAAAATTATATAAAAAAGTAAGTTGGAAAAAAGAGTAGAAATGTATCGGCAAAAGCCGATACAGGTGTAACGTTAGTCTACAACGTTCTCGCGGTTAGCACGAGCTTCGTCAGAGATGTCTTCACGGAATGGCATTTCAGCATCAGCATCTTCCATTACGTAGTCTTTACCATCTACATAGTTAGGACCGTTAAAGAACGCTTTGTCATCACCAGCGAATTTGTGATCCCAAGTGATACAACCCTCTGTTGGACAAGAAGTTGCACAAGCAGGCTCATCGTGGTGATCAACACACTCTACACATTTGTCTGGATAAACGTAGTAAAGTTCCTCACCCGTTGGGTTATCGTCCTCGTCTACGATCGCTTCTACTGGACACTCGTCGATACAAGCGCCACAATTGATACATGTGTCATTAATAAATACTGCCATTGTCAGTCTCCTAAAGTAATTTGGGTAACTATAACACAAGAATGTTAATTATTTCCAAAATTATTGCCTAACTTTTCATCAATGTTCAAAATGTAACATATTGGAAAAGACCCCCTATTCATGGGGTTTTGAGAGAGGTTATCAGTTAGTTAAAGAGGACTTTTTTTGTCTTATTTATTAGCTTAGTCTATAATAGGGATATGAAACTTTTACTATTATTAATACCCTTTATTCTATTGGCCCAAAATCCTAATAACCTTTTACGTACTGAGCACTCTCCTTATCTCCTACAACATAAAGACAACCCTGTGAATTGGTTGGCATACAATAGTGACTCATTTGAGAAGGCAAAAAGAGAGCATAAACCCATTTTCCTCTCCATCGGGTATTCCACTTGTCACTGGTGTCATGTCATGGCACATGAGTCTTTTGAAAACAAGAGCATCGCAAAATTTATAAATAACAGCTATATCGCCATCAAAGTCGACAAAGAGGAGTTAAGCCACATCGATGCTTATTATCAACAACTCTTTTTAAAAGTTAAACACCGTTCTGGTGGTTGGCCACTCACATTCTTGCTTACTGAAGATCAAGCACCCTTTTACATCGCTGGCTACCTACCTGCCCATGCCACCAAACACCAAGGTGGACTCGACACCATCTTACCTTACTATGCTGATCTCTATGCAAACCATCCAAAAGCGATTAAAGAAGCTGTTGGATTTATTGAGACACAAACCACAGTGATCCATCCGCTAACAGTACATGAACTTAATACCACCAAGATACTTCAAACACTGGTAACACAGTATGATGACCTTTTTTATGGCTTTGATACATCTCCAAAGTTTCCTGAAGCAGGAAAACTCGACCTCCTTTTCGACCTCTCCATGTTTGGAGAGGAAGAGGCTAAGGGGATGGCTATCGATATGTTAAGAGCTATGGCGATGCGCGGACTTTACGATCATATTGGTGGCGGATTCTTTCGCTACAGCACCGATGGTGCCTGGGAGATCCCCCATTTTGAGAAGATGCTTTACAATCAGGCCGAACTTGTACCACTCTATGTCAAGGCCTATCAACTAACTCAAGAGCCCCTTTTCAGAGAGGTTGTCACAGAGACTTTAGAGATGACACAAAAGCGTTTTGGTTACCACGGTCTCTTTTTCAGCGCCTCTGATGCAGACAGTCATCATGAAGAGGGTGGCTACTTTACCTTCAGCCTCGCCGAAGTCAAAAAGGCAGCACAAAACGATGTAGAACTGCTAGAAACATTAGACCTTTCAAACATTGGTAATTTTGAGGGCAAGGTCCATCTCAATTTTTACAGCGACCAACGGCCTAAGGAGTACAAACATTTTAGAGCGAGACTGCAAAAGATTCAAGAGAAACGAACCTATCCTTTTATAGACCAAAAATTAATTACCGCCTGGAATATGATGATGGTCTCTGCTTATGCTAAGGCATCAGACATTGATATCTCGTATAAAAAGAAAGCTGTCACACACTTCCAAGCGATCTTCTCTCTTTTATATAGAGATAACGTGCTCTACCACTACAGTTTAAAAGGAGCTGTACCAACACAAGCTGCCCTGCTTGAAGATTATGCCTTCAGCATCAAAGCGCTTATCGACCTTTA
>JALSUN010000060.1 GCA_027061425.1 Helicobacteraceae bacterium | reverse complement strand
GCCGAAGCTAAACCTTTGAAGGGGTGTTGATCATCCAGATAGAGTGCACATTGATGTAATCCCAAAAAGATTGAACATAAGCTTCAGTAACCCCCTCTTCAACAAGGTCAGGTAACAGATAGGTATAGAGCCGTAACCATGTCTGACGTCCCTCTTCATCTATTCTAAAAGGGGCATGACGTCCTACTACACGAGACTCTCCACGGGTCTGTTCAAAATAGTTTGGTCCTCCACAGATCTGTATAAAAAAGTCTGCTGCATGTTTTTTAGCCTCTTCAAACTCTTCATCATCCATAATGGGAAAAAGGTTGGCAATGTCACTCTCACGGATCATCTCATAATGGTCATCAACCAAGGTCCGAAAACGCGTCTCTTGCACCTCATGCCAAAACCCTGGATGGGGTTTGGTCGCAGGTGGAAACTCACCTATCTTTCCAGGTTGTATGTTTAATTCTAACATCTCTACTCCTCGTCTCTTACATCTCTAAATTCAAGTTCTGTCTCTAAGTCATCTATATATTCTCTAAATGGCACAGCACCAACGATCTCGTAAGTAGTGCTCTCTATTTCAGGATCAACAACGTAACTCATCGGGATGAATGGTGGCTTGAACTGTTTGGGGAAGGTGTCTTTTTTATCTATGATGAGAGGTACATAGTGCTTCATACGCTTCTTTACACAAGGTGTATCCAAGGTCTTATGCACCAGTCGGTCACAGTAAGGGCAAGGGTCTTGAACGATGACCATAAGTACCATCTTATGCTCTTTATTTGCTTTAGCTATAGCGCTCTTATAGTCAGTCTCATACCCCAACAGTTTTGCTGACTTATGGGCATCTGCACCAAAAAGTAATAGCCCTGTCATCAAAAGTGTAAATATTATTTTCATGCTGTATTATAAACCAAGATTACTAATACCAAAGTGCAAAGGAACATGATGTCAGTAAAGTTTAAGAGCCTTCTGTTTTTAACCTCAATAGTACTGAAACGAACACACAAGTTTTCATGCTATCGAGATACAGATAAAGGGTAAGTATATGGGAGAACTACACTGTTTTTACTAGAGGTATCTAAAAAGGATTATTGATCTTTAAAGTCATCATAGAAGATGGTGCTGAAATATCAGTTACAAAAAGTTGTGTTGACTGACCGCTATATAAATTTGTATTAGGTGCTGTGTTGGGTGTAAATGCATCTACGTTCCCAGAGTAGTAGAGATTTTTAAGTGGATCACCATTACCACTGTCTACACTTTCTCCCGCTGCTTCTTCCAGATCTACCCCTTTATGTGAAGCGATGCCGTTAACATCGTTTTGCTCTCGGCGTGAAGCTATTATACTCGCATCAATATGCCAAATAGCCATACCACCTATATAATTAGGATTAACAAACTTAAGACCCTCATCATACCCCGACGCACCACGGTTCTCTATCAAAAAGTACTCATTACTACTCCCGCGCAGAGGGACTTTAATAATGCTATAGTCCTGCATTCCTGTTGCAGACAAGGTGAGAGAACTGTTGGCATCATTATGACTCTTTTGGGCACTGAACCACCCCACATCTATTTTACTCCACGGCGTCATATGAGTAGGACTAGATCCTGCAACATCACTTGTAGAAACCTGTCCCCAACTTCCATTTCCCATAAGACCATAATAACCGATGCGTGTATCACCACCACTGTAAAGATCAGGCAAATGAAAAGCACTATGACCCAGCTCATGAGCAATAATTCCTACACTTGCAAGGTGTGACGTGTTTAGATTATCATAATGTTTCTCGCCAAAGACAGCATAATTTCCAGAACTGGAACAGGCCATCGCATCCACACCAACGCTAGGCTTATACGTATCACTCACACAGTCAACATGGGCCCAAACCCCTTTAGTAATCCCACCTCCAGAGTAGGCATCTTCTTCACCTGCCATAATAAATGTAATCAGTAACTCATCAGGTGTTAACAGACCATCGTTATCAGTGTCATATGATGCAAGGTTAAATCCATCAGCAACCACTGTTTCTAAAGCATTTTTTAATTCAGGATGCAATACAGCATAAAAGTTACTACTGTCTATATTAGGGTCAGGATGATTTTTCTGCATCTGCACTTGAACAACACCATCAGAGACATTACCTCCATCACTCACCGCTTCAAAAGCAAATTGTTGCTGAGAGATCTCACTATAATAGTGGTTAAGTTCACCTTGATTGTTCCCAAACATACGAAGAGACCATTCACTTGCAGTACCCTCTATAGCAACATCATCATATGAGAGCAGTATTACTAACATCTTACGTGTGGCAAGTGTTGTTGAAAGAGGTTTAAAAATCTGATTAGAAGCTTGTAGCCCAGTAGAAGGTACAATGGATTTTTGGGTACCAGAGACCAAAGCAGTCACAACAACTTCATCTTTAAGACTGCTTAGTTGCCCATCAGTAACTACCAGTTCAAAACGGTATTTTCCTTGAACATCGGCGATACACTTTGGGTTACGCAGACTCTCATCATTTAATGTAGCGTAAGAGCCCAAAGGCTTGTTTGCCAAATGCCAACGATAGGTTAAAGTATCTCCATCTAGATCGCTACTGTTACCAGCATCAAGTGTAAAAGGCACCCCGATCACAACATCTTGGTCCATTCCGGCACGAGCTACAGGAGCTCTGTTTTTAACTGTATTTTCTACAGTACAACCAAAAAACGACCCTATTAACAGTAATATCAGTGTCATTATTAAAGTTTTTTGTAACCGCATTTACTTCCTTTGGTCTTATTATACCTTCTAAAAGTGTGAAAATGTGTAAAAAAATCTCTTACTATCTCAACCAATAAACTTTACTTACATCGAACTCCCGCACTTACCTGCACCACATTTCATGGCAGGCTCTGGCTTGGATTCTGGTTTTTTCATATCTGAACCACATTTACCCGCCCCACACTTCATGCTAGATGTTGGCGCTGAGGCTTTCATAGCACTTCCACATTTTCCGACACCGCATTTTTTTGTCAACATCCCTGTTTTTGGATCACGAACACAGTCGTAAACTGCTTTGGTTGAACTTGCCTTCGCAACACAGTCACGTCTGGGGTCGTCATCACGCATTTGAATGGTGACGTTCTTTTTCTTTTTGACTAAGGCTGCGTTACCATCAAACATGTTGGCACCACATTTTCCTGCACCACATTTCATACCGCCGGCGGCAGGGTTACTCTCTTTGGTGCTGTCGTCTCTGTTGTTGCAACCTGTGCTTAGTACTAGAAGTAGTGTTGTTATAAAAACTATTGTGTATTTCATGGTCTTTTCCTTTTTGTCTTGATGGAGAGGGACACGGCATGCTTTTTTTAACGCTTTGCTAAAAATCATGTCATGTCCCCCTGCTGGAAGGTTCCTTCTCTTGATGGAGAGGGACACAGCTTGCCTTTTTTTGCTTCGCTACAAAAAAGTCAACCAATATCCCCCTGCTGGAGGGTTGTCAATTTTTTGTCATTCCTGCGGAGGCAGGAATCCACGAGTTCAAACCTTCGAATAAGTTGCCACAGACCCACAACCTCTTGGACTCCTGCCTTCGCAGGAGTGACGGTGCAATCACCTGTTTGACTCCATTCAAGATTCTTCATTCTCCATTTCCCTTTTACGAAGTAAATGCTTTGCATAGATCTCGTAGAGTAGAGGAATAATGACAAGACTCAGTACTGCTGAACTCACCACGCCACCGATCATTGGTGCAGCGATACGCTGTGTGACTTCTGAACCTACACCGTGGTTATACATAATAGGTAATAGACCGGCTAAGATGGCAAAGACTGTCATAAGTTTAG
>JALSUN010000059.1 GCA_027061425.1 Helicobacteraceae bacterium | reverse complement strand
GGGTTTCATCTCTATCGCTTTTACCAAGACTTCAAGATAGTCCTCTTCACTGATGGGTGTAAATTCACCCCGTGCATACTCATTGGCCAATGCTGTACGCTTTACGACATAAAGAGAGTGGTACTTCACAGAGTCGATACCCCAGGTATATGCCTCTTTAGCCGTCTCAAGCATCATCTTTTTGTCTTCACCTGGAAGTCCAAAGATAAGATGACCACAAACATGCAGACCTGCTGCTTTAGACTTTATGATCCACTCTTTCACATTTTGGACATTATGGCCACGGTTAATTTTTTCTAAAGTTTCATCATATATGGACTGTATACCAAACTCTATCCATATCTCTTTAGTTTTAGCCAAACTAGCCAAGTACTCTAATGTCTCATCAGTTATAGAGTCTGAACGTGTTCCTATACTTAGTCCCACTACATTTTCAAAAGAGAGTGCCTTATCATAGAGGGCTTTCAATGTCTCAAAAGGGGCATAGGTGTTTGTAAAAGATTGGAAGTAGACTAAAAATTTTGTAGCACCGTACTCACGTTTTAGGCGCGCACTTAATGCATCAAACTGCATCTGTAGTTGTAAAAGTTGTTTCTCTAAGTAAGGGTTCTCTTTTGAATCAAGGTTTAAGTAGAAGCCTTTAAGCTCTTTAACCTCGTCAGTACTAGCACTAAAAGAGTCGTTTTCACAAAAGGTACAACCACCTTTAGCCACCGTACCATCTATGTTAGGACAAGTGAATCCAGAGATGTTAATCCCTACTTTATAGACACGTTCTCCAAAAGTGTTACGCAGATACGTTCCATAAGTAAAAATCTGTTCTGTTTTCAAAATCTCTGCTTCGTTATACGATATATTCGCCAGTGAAACAAGCAGTACAATACTCTTCACCTTTAGAGTTCACACTGCGCATTAAGGCATCATTACTTAAAAATGCTAAAGAGTCTGCACCAATATAGTCGCTGATCTCTTGTGTACTCATATTAGCAGCAATAAGTTTGTCTTTGTCTGGCGTGTCAACACCATAATAACAGGGGTTAGTCGTCGGAGGACTAGAGATACGCATGTGAACCTCAGAAGCACCCGCCTCTTTTAACATTCTAATGATACGACGTGACGTTGTACCACGAACGATAGAGTCGTCTATAACAATGATTCTTTTACCTTTTATGAGGTCAGTTATAGGCGAGAGTTTCATCTTTACCTTAAGGTCACGCATCTCCTGTGTAGGCTCTATAAAAGTACGACCGATATAGTGGTTACGCATAATACCCATCTCAAAAGGGATACCACTCTCTTGTGCATAACCGATGGCAGAAGGAACCCCACCATCAGGAACAGGAACGATCATATCTGCCTCTACAGGCTGTTCTTTAGCAAGTTCCATACCCATGTTTTTACGTTTTTGGTAGACATTTTGACCATAAACCTGAGAGTCAGGACGGGCAAAATAGACATATTCGAAAATACAGTGTTTAGGTGTTGCATCATACACTTTAATCGACTGGGGTGCTTTACCTTTTTCAAAGATCAGCATCTCACCAGGCTCTACTTCACGTATATACTCTGCACCTATAAGATCAAAAGCACAGGTCTCAGAAGCGACCACATAACCATCACCGACCTTACCCAGACTCAAAGGACGGAAACCAAAACGATCACGCATCGCAAACATTTTAGAACGACTCAAAAAGACAAGAGAAAAAGCGCCTTCTATTTTTTTAACAGCATCTACAATACGGTCTTTAAGTTTCTCTTTTTCACTTCTTGCTATAAGATGTATAAGGTTTTCAGTGTCCATTGAACTCTGAAAAATCGCACCTTGCTTGATGAGTTCCTGTCGTATCTCTTGATGATTGGTCAGGTTACCGTTATGTACTATAGAAAGTTGTCCAAGATCATAGTTAGCATGTACCGGCTGTGCATCCAAAATGGAGTCATCACCAGCAGTAGAGTAACGGGTATGACCGATCGCCATATGCCCTTTAAGTGTCTCCAGCTTCTCTTCATTAAAGACCTGAGTCACAAGACCACGATCTTTTATGGTATGAAGACGTTTACCATCTCCCGAACTGATGCCCGCTGCTTCTTGCCCACGATGTTGCAAGGCATGAAGTGAGAAGTAAGCAAGTTTAGACGCCTCTTCGTGATTAAAAATTCCGACAACCGCACATTTTTCATTGATATCTTCGCGCATTTATTATTCCTCTACAGTTCTAAACAGTCAGCGATACTATAGAGTCCGCTCTCTTTTGTGACAAGCCATTGTGCCGCACGAATCGCACCTTTTGAAAAGGTGTTACGACTTGTTGCTGTGTGGTTAAGCTCTATAAACTCACCATCATTATAAAAACCAACCGTATGACGACCCACAATATCCCCACCACGGAGTGCCATTACTGCGATCTCATCTTCACTACGCTCACCAATATTACCATTACGTCCACTCACACGAACACGATCAAGATCCAGTCCACGTCCTGCTGCGGCAGATTCTGCCAACGTCAAAGCCGTTCCGCTTGGTGCATCTTTTTTATGGCGGTGGTGCATCTCAACTACTTCAATGTCAAAACCTTCAAGCTTTTTAGCTGCCAAGTTCACTAATTTGCTGAGCATCGCTACACCTAAAGACATGTTCGTAGCGTGAAGTACCGGCATCTGCTCACTGACTGTCTTAAGCAAGTTAAGTTGGTGCATGTCAAAACCTGTTGTACCCGAAACGATAGGTTTCGGGTTTTTCAGAGCTGCTTCAAAAAGCTGCTGCGCCGCCTCTGGCAGTGAAAAGTCTATAACAATGTCACACTTCTCTAAAAAAGTGCCCACATCGTTAGTGACTGTAATACCATCCGCTAAAGGAAAATTCAACTCTTTACGGATATGGATTACAGAGACTTCAATACCCTCTGTAACAGCAATGTCATCAATCAACAGACGTCCAACACGTCCACTCGCCCCATAAATACCTGCTTTAATCATCTACTTCTCTCTACTTGTTTTTTACGCTGTCAACGTAATGGATCACATTAACACCTGCTGTTGCACCGTCGCCTGCGGCCACTACAACCTGCTTTGGCGCTTCAATACGAATATCACCTGCTGCATAAAGACCTGGTGTTGATGTCTTCATACGAAGATCAACAATCACTTCACCTGCATCATTGACATCACAGATAAACTGGCCATCTTCATTTTTAAGCACACCGTTGTTCACATTCATACCTACAAAAGTAAATACGCCAGGAACGTCTAGCTTACGTTCACCATCTGGTAGCTGTACACTCAGACCTGTAACACCCATCTTATCACCATAAACTTCATTGATCGATGCATTTAAAACCAACTCGATGTTCTCTGTATCCATGACACGTTGAATGGTGTTTGGAGCGGCTCTAAAAGTGTCACGACGGTGTACTAAGTAGACCTTTGAACAGATGTTAGAAAGATACACTGCCTCTTCCATCGCCGTATCTCCACCACCGACAACTGCAACTTCTTTACCCTTGTAAAAGAAGCCATCGCAAGTAGCACAAGTCGAAACACCGCGACCAAAGAACGCATCTTCACCCTTAAAACCTGCGCGTTTCGGTGTAGAGCCTGTTGCAATAATAACCGACAAAGCATCTTCTGTATCGCCATTCTCTTTAGTAATGGTAAAGGTACCATCCTCATTATGCGCAACACTTTTCACTTCAGACATATCATGCTTTAACCCAAAACGCTGACACTGCTCAGGCCAAGGCATCATTAAGTCCATACCTGTGATCTCACCTGTGACACCAGGATAGTTCTCTATTTCAGAACTCCCTGTAATCTGCCCACCAGGCATCCCTTTTTCAAACATCGTAACATTTGCTAAACC
>JALSUN010000058.1 GCA_027061425.1 Helicobacteraceae bacterium | reverse complement strand
ATCATGAAGATGAAACAAAACGATGTCAAGACGATTTTACAGGACATCTATCATGAAAAAAAGACTGCCCGATTCATTGCTGAGAAGACAGGTGCGAAAGTCAAGGTCGTTCCTCATGATGTAGGCTCTGTCAAAGGAAGTGACACACTTGAGAGCTTCTACAACACCATAGCGCAGCGCATATGTCCATAATTGAACTGATCTGGCCGGCCTTTGTTCTGGCTATCATCCTGGTCTATATACATACCATCTTTGGTATCGAGATCATCCGAAGAGGTGTCATCTTCACTGACCTTGCCATCGGGCAGATCGCTGCCGTCGGTATGGCGTTGAGCGTCGCCTTTTTAGAAGGTGCCTACCAGACACCGCTCACCCTGCTCTTTGCTGTAATGGCAGCGCTTGTCATCGCCTGGGCGACTAGAAAGATCGCCAATGTCGAAGCATTCATCGGTCTTTTATATGCGCTGGGGATCTCCGGTATCATGCTGATCCTTGCCAAAAGTGCCGAGGGGATGGAGCTTTTTTCAAAACTGAGTGCTGCCGACATACTCTTCACCTCACCAAAAGATCTCTATATCGACATGGCCATCTACCTGCCTATCTCTCTGGTGATGCTGGCTATCTATCCCCGTACCAAGGGGATGGTGAAAGAGCTTCTCTTTTTTATTATGCTGGCATTGACTGTGACTTCATCTGTACAGTCTGCAGGCGTCCTTGTCGTTTTTGCCCTGCTGATCGCTCCAGCGTATGCAGGCATCGCACAAAAAAAGTTCAAGCCGCTCTTCTTTGCCTGGGCCTTCGGTTCACTCTCCATCCTTTTGGCACTGATACTCTCTTACTATTATGATCTTCCTACGGGGTACACGATCATCTTTATTACGGTGTTCAGTTCTTTGGTGCTGGTGGTATGGCACAGCTTTAAAACTCCAACCGAGCTTGAGACTGTCTCCTAAGAAGCAAGCCCTTCGAGCATCTTAAGTTCGTCATCCTCTGACTCAGGGTAGATGACACCTTTTAGTGCCGCACCCTCATCATCGATGTCAAAGTAACTATCATCAAGATCATCCAAAAGAACATTTTGCCCCAATTTAGACAGGGGTGTTTTTAGTTTATTATCTTTAATCGAGACAATAGCAATAACACTACCCTCTTTCAAATTCTCCATCACCGCACCATCTTGTGAGAGTTGACATAAAAAGATCTCCTCTATCTCCCCTTTTTGGACCTTGTCTATCATTTTATTCAAACTATTTTTATCTTTGACTTCTACTGCCCATGTTCCTATTGGCATCTAATCTTCCTTTATTTTAAAGATGCCCTTTAGTAAGAGGCCATCTCTTTTTCTATATGCTCATACTCTTTGATGAGCCCTTGCATCTTTGTAATGTCAAAAGCATCAATAGCCTCATACATTTGTGTAGTATATACTTTTAAGCCTGGCATATCATAACGGCTGGCTAAAGATGCTATGGCATCATTGAATGCTCTAATCTCTGCAATCTTGTTAGAACGTTTGGCACTATCATACAAAGGTTGGATCACCGTTGCCATCTCATGAAGGATCTGCTCTATATACTGCTTAGAGTCCTCACCAAGAAGCACTGCTTTCTCTTCTTCATCCCCTACAGCAAGTTCTCTATAGCTAAGGAACCTGCCGATCTCACTAAAGAGTGAGGCACGCAAAACCGGTTTACGAAGGTATCCGTCAAAATCTTTACGTTTACCATTTTCAAATTCGTTGTCCATAACCGAAGCGGTCAGTGCCACAATAGGAATACTGCTAAAACGCTTGATCTCTTTTGCTGCTTCATAGCCGTTCATCACAGGCATACGTATGTCCATCAACACCAGATCAATACCACCCCTTTTTACCATCTCCACGGCTTCGAGTCCATTACCCGCTCGTAGTATCGTAATGGCACTCTCTTCAAAGTTTCGTGCAATCAGGTCCTGGTTATCTTTGATGTCGTCTACAACCAAGAGTGTCGCTGGATCAAACTGTATCTCTTTAAGTTCTAAGTTGCTTGTTGACTGACGCGCTTCTACCTCTTGAACCGATGCAATGTCTACTGCAAAAAGTGACATGCTGAAGGTACTCCCTTTTCCCATCTCACTTGTGACACTGATCTTGCCACCCATCATCTCACACAGACGTGTAGAGATAGAGAGGCCCAGACCGGTACCCCCAAACTTACGACTGTCTTGACCCTCGGTCTGTTCAAAGGCACTAAATATCGAATCGAGTTGATCTTCTGGGATCCCAATACCGGTATCTTGTACTGTAATCAGCAAGTCAAGTTTACTGTGATGTTCATCTACATTAACCACCTCAACCATCACTTTCACACTCCCTGACTCAGTAAACTTCACCGCATTACCTATAAGGTTAAGCAGGATCTGACGTATACGTACGGCATCGAGCAGCAAGCCTTTAGGGATCTCCTCTTGTACCTGCAAGATAAGATCGATCCCTTTGTTACGTACCGCCATAGTAAAAATAGCACCAACCTCATTCACAAGATCATAAATATTGGTCGGCCTTTTTTCGATCTGTAACTTTCCTGCCTCGATCTTTGAGAGATCTAAAATATCATTAATAAGGGTTAAGAGGGTGTTTCCTGCAGACTGTATGGTCTTGACATAGGATTTAAGTCGTGGCTCATTAAGCTGTTCACCTAGTAGCTCGGTAAAGCCTATGATAGCATTCATCGGGGTACGGATCTCATGACTCATGTTGGCCAGGAACTCTGACTTGGAACGGTTCGCCGCTTCTGCACGCTCTTTTGCCTCGTCGAGTGCCACTTCGACCTTTTTACGCTCTTCGATCTCTTTAGAGAGTTTTCGGGTCCAGTAAAAGGTACCCACCATAAAAAATGCAAAAAGCCCCATTACTTGATAAAGCAGCGTATAGTCCGTACGTTTGGCAAAGGTCACTTCTTGCCAGTGCCCAAAGATCTCCTCATAACGTTTTTCACCAAGAGTGTTGAGTATTTTTTTGATAATACTGCGCAGTAAAGGCTTGTCTTTTCGTACAAAAGTGGTAGGACGGATAGAGATCGATGTCTTCCCGACAATATTTAAACGACTAAATCCTTCATGCTTGATCATGTATTCAGCTACAGGCATCGGCAGTAACAAAACATCGCAATGATCGGACAGAAGGTCTGCTACTGCTTTTTCAAGCGTATCATAACTTACAAAATTTTCCTGCGCATAATTTTCATGCAGTGTGTTTATATAGTTATAACTGTTTATATAGCCTATGGCATCCGCACCAATGTCGGAGAGGTCACTCACAAACTCTTCTTGATCTTTCATCACCATAACGATAGGCATCGCCTCAAATGAGGTAACAGCATTATAATGGTTGTTCCACAATGGATTGTTGATATCTCCAAAAACAACATCAACACCCTTTCCCTCTTTTGTCATCTCTTGAAGCGAAGAGATAGCTATTTTCTTACCTTCAAACTTCAAGCTAGAAAGTGCTTCAAACTCATGAATAAAGTCAGCCACAATACCAACATAACGTCCCTTCTCATCTATCTGACCAAATGGCATCCAGTTCTCAAACAGACGATGGGTCACCACCGGGTTTTCTCTCATCCACTGCTTTTCTTGTGCTGTAAAAATGATCTCTTTTTTGTTGTCTGTAGCGTCATCGATCCATCGGCTATAGATATTATTGCGCTCTTTAGGGGTAATCGCAGCCAAACCCTTGTCCAAAATCGATGCTAAAATGGCGTTGTCTCTGTTGGTTGCCATATAGAGTTTGACCCCCTTACGACCTCTATAAGACTTAAAAGGGATGATGCTGTTGATCCCCTCTTTTTTAAGCATATAAGAGAGGGAGACATAGGT
>JALSUN010000057.1 GCA_027061425.1 Helicobacteraceae bacterium | reverse complement strand
ATAAGTTAAAGTGTTATCAAACTGCGCATTAAATGTTTTTCCGCCATCTAACGTCCGATAGAGCGCATAATCTCCATCCGTTACGATAAACCCAATATTTTCATCAATAAAAGCCAGACCCGTCACATTACCGCCGTCACTAAGCTTCTCTTTACGACCATAGGCATAAGCATGAACGAAATCTATTTTTAAAAAGCTTTTACCGCCATCTATAGTCTTATAAATAGCACCTTTTCCTGCTGTATAACCCACTTTTTTGTTGACAAAGTCAACGACTTTCAAGTCTCTATACTGCTTCGTTTCACTCTTGATCTGTTTTCTGTCTCTCCACGTTTTTCCACCATCATAAGAGAAGAACAGCTCCATATTTGATGCTGCCAAAACAAAAAGATCTTCTTCAACACAATCGATATCACGCAAAGTCGCATCACTCTCAAGCGCGATGACTTTCCAATGGTCTCCACCATCTTCTGTCCGTAGTAAAATACCATCTTCACTTAGAACAAAGCCTATCTTCTCATTAAAAAACTTTATTTGTGTGAAAACCAAATAATGATCTTTAAGTAATTTTCGCGTGTCATATACTTCAAAACTTTTACCATGGTCTCTACTTCTGTAGATATAACGTTTTCTAGGAATCATATAGATAGACCCATCGCTAAGGTAAGTCACTTTGTCGATACTGTCGGCATATTCTGAAAGTTCATTTTTAATATAACGCTTTGCACCATTGTCCGAAACAGTGACACTCAAGCCAGACCCGCCTACAATTACAATGTTGTCGCCTTGAACATCCATGTCCATACTGTATGTGTTAAATACTTTTGGTGGTGCAAAAAGTACATGAGCATGTGTGGTATTATGATCGTCATTGATTGGAAATATCTTATGGTTATAGACAGTATGGCTCTCAATCTCTTTGGCCTCAAACTCTGGATCTTTTTTCTCCTGTGCCTCACGCAAGCGTTTTTCTCTCTCTTTCAAGGTTTTATAGCTGTCGATTTCAAAAGCTGTTTTGCCCTCTTTGGACCTTAAACTTTGATCTACACTTTTAAAACTAAGCAGCAGATCGAGTGACTTTTTTTTCTCATAAAATGTTGCCAACATTAAGGGTGTGTACTCTTGTTTGGCATAAACAGGTATTTTGAAAGGTGACGTTTCAAGATGCACTCTTTGATTCATATCTGCATGGTGACGCTCTAACAGACGCAACATCTCAATATCTTCATATCGGGTCGCAATGTGTACAATACTCATTCCACTGCGTGAGCTGAGAAGATTAAGCTCCATCCCCTGATTTATCATCGCCTTATAAAATTTTCTACCCTTATCCTCTTCTCTATAAGCAGCAAGATTAAAGGGGTTGCGTTTGTCTTTAAGATCGTGTTCTATCCTTGGATCAAAACCATTGTTCAGTAATACGAATGCAACATCTATATGCCCTTTTTCCAAAGCAAAATGCATAATCGTTCCATAATCAGAGATCTGGTTGACATCACTGCCTTTGGAAATTAAAAATTTTACAATCTCCGCATTTCCTTCACTCGCTGCTTCAAAGATCAGCGGGAGTTTGAAGTTTTTGACTTGGGAAAAATCTGCTTTGAAATGTTCGGCATTGAAAGTGGCTTTAAACGTCTTAGTTTCATTTTTCTTGATGGATTGCTCTAAACTGCTATACACTTCCAGATCTGTCAGAGCCAGCAGGGATGGGACACCACAGAACATTAGAAATACCAAAAGTCCAATTTTAAAATATATCTTGTGCATACGCTCTTTCCTCTATTGATTTTGATCTGTCTAATTGTCTAATGCACCGTCGAAGAGACTGCCTCATCTTCTCTGCCTTCAAAATAGGCCTTAAATGTATATTCTCTGTCGAGAGGGAAGATAAAATACTCTTTGCCGTTGTACTGCGGTGCATCTACTCCATCGATCTTCCAGCGAAGCCGCTCTCTTTCACTGTTTCGTAAACGGTTGTAGATGTCATAGACCAACTCCACAATAACATGTGGTGGTTCATCACCTTCTTTTTTGCACAAACTACTGTTTGAACTGTAACCAACCACAATGTCTTCTATGGTCACCTTGCGTTTGATTTTAATGGTTGTAGAAATCGTTTGATAACTATTCAACTGATGAACATCTCTCCCCCCGCCATCAAGATCAAAACTCACTTCAAGATACTTGTAGATGTTTTTATGGTTCACTTTAAGTGTCAAACGCAGACCATCAGCACTGATCTCATCTTCTTTAGGCAGATACTCTTTGGCCTCATTATCAGTATATCGATCATTTTTATAGGTTACCCGCCAGCGTGTATGGGCTTTTTGCTCTGGGGAAAGTTTGGTAATTTTTTGCTTGCTTCCATCTTTTTCTCTGTTTACAAGCTTGACGCTAAAAGAGATAGACTCTTCTATGCTACTTTGTGTTGTGACATTACTCTCAAGTGATGTGGCGAGTACATATGCATGGAGTGTGTTATACAGTAGTAAAAAGCTGAGTATATATCGTCGCATCACTGTACCTCTTTTTTATAGGCATCTGGATTGAGCAGGTGAGCGACACCATAGATGTTGGAACCATAATGCCGTTTGCCCCAAGCTACAGGTTCCTTGTCTCTTTTAAAAGCCACAAAAGCACCTCTGTTGCTATAAATCTTCACCACATTTTCAGAGAGATCGTTTCCCTTATAAGTCTCACTGCCTAGTGTCTCTACCGAGCCATCCTCTTTTAAGACGGCAAATGAATCTTTAGTAGAAAACATCGTAACTGCACCACCTTCAACATAGTTTTTATGGAGACCAAAGGGGGTTGAAACACTGTTTTTAGGTTCCATATCGTGAGGATAGATAAAAAATCCTTTTCCCCAAAACACCGCAGAGCCATCTTTTTTAATCGCACCAAAAGCCATGTCCGTGCTGTAAACAGCCCGTACATCTGAACCGATGTCAACAAACTTTGAGTTTCCTCCCGCTTCTTCTGAACCCCAGGTGACAACAGAGCCATCCGTTTTCAGTGCCGCAAAGGCACCTATGGTGTGGTAGATCTCTTTGACATCTGTAAGTCTCACATAATCGCTGTTGCCGCCGGCTTCTTCATTACCCCAGGTCTGAACACTACCATCTTGCAGCAGTGCGGCAAAAGCATAATTGTTGCTATAAAGTTTTATGACATTTTTAAGCACGAGGTGACTGTTGTCACCACCATAGTGTGGACGTCCCCATGAAAAGACGGTACCATCGTTTTTAAGTACAGAAAAAGCGTCAGAGGTACTTACAAGTTCTTTCACATCGCTAAGATTTTGATCTCCATCCATCACCAACCTACCATCACTGGAACCACCCCACTCAAAAAGAGCACCATTTTCTAAAACAGCGACAAAAGTGTTATGGTTGGCATATACTTTTTTGACCTTTGCAGGGAGTAGTGGAAGGTAGAGTGAGCCACCATATACAGGAGAGCCCCAAACTTTTAAACTACCATCTGAATGGAGCGCTGCAAATGCTGACTTCGTCGTAGTCACTGCTACGACATCACTGTCTCTTGCCCACTCCGCTCTCTCTGTGCCCCAGGTGAACAGTCTCTTCTCTTTGGTAACGGCAGCAAAGGTGGAAGCGGTACTGTAGATCTGCACCACCTCTTTTAATTCATCTTCTACTTTTTCTGCCTGATGCTCCATCTGTCTGTTGCCCCAGCAGACAACCACACCATCAGAGCGCAGTGCGGCAAATGCCTGATCGGTATGAAAAACATCAATCACGGAGAGACCATCTGTAGCGGGTTGAGAAGCCCTTTCAGATGCAGTCTTCACTTGAACGTCTCTCTTCTCATCAGCTTTAGGCTGCCCACTACAACCGTTAAACACCAGTAGTAAAAACAGTGACACTATCCCTATCTTTTGCATTACTTTTTTCCTTCAACATAAGCTAAAACAACAGGGTCTGGTGCAACATTCATATACTCCAGCGCATCTGTACGCTCTTTGACTGCAGCCAACTGCACCTTCAGACTCGGGTTTTTAATAAACCGTATATGTCGCCCATCTTTTTCAACGGCAGCAAGTTGTATCTCTTCAGCAGCGTCAGGCATGTCGTGAAGTCCATACCCACGAAAGTCCAGCGCCAACCTTTGCAACGCTATACTTGGATTTTTGATAAAATGGATGGCACTCTTTCTCACCTCCACAGTCGCACGTTTGATCGCCTCACTCGGGTTTTCAATCATGGGGTAAACTCGGGCATACGAGCGTTTTAAGGCCGCTTTGACAACCTCTTCATCTGGATTTTGAATGTGTATAAGAGCAAAACCATCTTCTTTCACTGCTTTAAGTTGTAGTGGCTTGGATGGATGGTCTATAAACATAATGTTCATCCCGTTTTTACCAACGATCTCTAAAAGTTGCGCTTCGGTTTTACCTGCTACTTGCGGGGGAAACGTGACCTTCGCCTTTTGAGCGATCGCGATCACCTCTTCAGAAGGGTTTATCATGTAAATGATCGACTTGGGGTTCTGATCTATGGCCATCATTTGCAGCTCTGGGGTCTGCTCTTTAACATATTGTATGGCATAACCACTATTTTGTAGTGCCAACTCTTGTATTTTCCGTGTTGCAAAAGGGATGGATCTCAGGGCATAACCACTGTTTCTCACCGCCGCAAGTTGCAACTTCTCGTCAGGCTCGATCATATATTCCAACAGACGTCCATTGTGCTGCAGGGCTGTCAACTTCACCTCTTCGTCTGGAAACTCTATGTCATTGATAGTCCCAGGATACAAGCTTACAGAGACCATTTGCGCTCTTTTGCATGGCTTTAGTATCTCTGCTATCTGATTCGCTATGGCTCCATTTGTGGGTTCAGATATCGCTTTGATCTGCATCTCACAACTGGGGTTTTTAATCCACGCAATCGCACCGGAATTCTCTTTGATAGCAGCAAACTTCACGGCATCACTGGCATGTTCCATATAGACAATAGCATGGGGATCCATACTCACAACATTCAAGGCCACCCGCTCACTCATGTTTTGAATAGACCTCGCTGCTGCTGGATCTTCTGTAATAACATACATCTGAACATTGTATGCAGGTTTCTTTATGTAAGCGATGGCATCCAGATCGCGCTTTACCGCTGTAAGTTGCAGTTCTAGACTGGGATTTTCAATAGTAGCGATGGAAGAGGGATCTTTTCTCACTTGTGCCATCAGTTTGGCATCATCAGCACTTAACGCAGACACTGTAAGTGTTGTAAAAAGGAAGAAAGCTAAAATCTTAATATGCATAATTTTACCTATTTATAAATATTTTTTTATATTATCTAATAAATTATAAGAGAGCTTGTGGAGGTTATGATGGTCACGATAGTTAGAGTCAGGCTGACGTTAAAAGTTTCATTTATACACCTTTAGAGTTTTAGAGCTTATATTTACACATTTTTAACAAAAAAATATTCAAATAACTATCTATAAATATTATAATTACACAAAATTAAATAACACACAGGTACCTATGAAAAAGAACTACACCTTTCACTATACCAATACAAAAAAACTCGCTCTTAATGTCGTGTTCGGTCTTATTATACTGATTGCACTTATAGTAGTGGTAGCCAGTGCACAATCTCAAAGCAGTGCCGTTTTGATGATCATACTGCTTGCTGGCTATCCTCTGACGATTTTTTTGTTGAAAAAATCTTTTGTCCGTCCTGCAGCAGCGACCTTATACCATGACAGTATGTCACTGCTGCTCGACAAAAAAAAGTTCGAGATTCCTTTTCAGAGTATCAAGGGGTATACACTCTCCACAGGTTCTTCAGTCAAGTTGACCATCTTCACGGAAAAAGAGAAGATCTCCATCCCCATACACCATCTCTTCAACAACACCAAGGAGTCTCTCCCTTTTTTTGAGGCCTTTCAGACAACCCTCACCAAATATGCACAAAAACATGACCAGCCTCTGACAAGACACAAACAGTTTATCATCAGTCGTATAGGTACCGTAACACTAGTACTCTTTAGCCTTTTGGTCATAGGCATCTCCCTCTCTCTTTATGATCAAGAAGCTATCTCCCTCTTTAAAAGCCTTCTCTTTCTTGGTATCCTTGCGCTGCTGTGGAAGTTCCGTATCGTAGAAGCGAAGCGGTACGAAGATCAGACACCACAGGAATTTTACGATAAAGATGAAGATCATGTCAGAGCACAGTTTAAATCCACAGCCATCATCCTGCTGCTACTTGGTCTCATCACTTATGGCTTCTTCACTTTTATGCACATCAAAAGCTACATTGGAGAGACCTCCCATCTTACCCGTGACTATGCCGACATGGATATGAGCGCTTTGGATGTCGCTCTTATCGATCTGTTCAACGATACTTTCTACCCCTATCAAGATATCCATCCACTTCATAGGTGCGAAGGGAGTCTCTGCCTTCTGAAAGCCATCTCTCTTGACAATGCCACCGCCATCTCTGAGATGCTAAAGTACCACACTATCGATCTTCAACGTCCGCTAGATAGTGCTGTAAGCCCTTTAAGTTATGCCATTCACTATAACCATATCCAAGCTGCTCAAGCACTCATAGCGGCAGGAGCACAGCTCGATGAGATCATCATCCATGATGAGCAGCGTTTTGGCACCCTCTATACAGAAGTTGCATACTCTAAGGAAGAAAGTATCTTTCTCTGGTTACTTCAGATTCATCCCATCCCTTACCAAAATCTCCTCTCTTTAAAGATCACTCTGCTTGGCTTGAATGGATATGAGAGAGATCGTTTCATTGAGACCCTCTTGATACAGCTCCAAAACACAAAAGAGCGTGATGACACCCAAGAGGCGTTGATCACTTTTTTACGTTCTTATCCCGATGCTGACGATAAGGATCACTACGTTCAAGACTTTGTAGAAAAAGAGCTCGACCCCTCCATACAGGCACCACAGATGCAGATCAGAAAGAAGCGCCAAGAGCATCCGGACTATCAATTCTCCCAAGAGGACGAGAACGTTCTACTCGAAGCCTATAAGTACGGTAATCTTAATGCAGCCCTCGATCTGGGCTATCTCTATGCGAGTAGAGAACAGTACGACAAGGCCGTTCCCTGGTTTCTAACAGCAGCAGAGAAGATAGAAGATGGTGTTGGCGAATATGCCCTCGCCCTGCTTTACGATCATACTTTAGATACTACAGAAAAGGCCATAGAGTACTACAAAAAGGCCATAGAAAAGGGAAACACCACAGCTATGAAAGCCCTTTTGCAAGAGCATCCTGAAGTCCAAAACGAGGAAGCACTTCAAACTATAAAAGATCAGCTTTTAGAACAAAAAGAGTATCAACAACTGATAGAGCTCTATACCAAAAAGTACCAAAAAGGTGCCATAGGAGCGGCCCGTATGATTGGTGATATCTATGCCCGCTATCTCAATGACTACGATCAGGCCAAGGTCTGGTATGAAAAACTTGCTGTTTGGGACAATGGAGAGATGCAAGAGGCCATCGGTGACCTGGACGCCCAGTTTAAAAAACCTACGCGACAGATCACCGATGCCTATATCAAAGCGCTCAAAAAAGGCGACATTCATGCAGCTATCAAACTCATCACCCAATATCCTGAAGTTAGACTGATCGATCAAAAGTTCATCGATGCCAAACTGGCACGACGTATCGCTAATGAACTCTACGGTGTCGAAGGTCAGGAAGAAGCATATGTACGCTGGAATAAAAAGGTATTTAACTTCCATCAGCCCGATAGTGCTTATGAAGCCGCCTACAGTCTCGCACGTTATTATGAAGATAGAAAAGCGTATAAAAAAGCTGTAAAGTGGTACAAAGAGTCTAAAAATTATGATGACAGGTATTTTGATATCGCCCTACTTTATCAAGACAAGCTCCATGATATCCCCCATGCCATCTACTGGTATAAAAAAGAGTATGCAAAAGGCGGCAGCGACAGTGCCAGGATTTTAGGAAAGATCTATATGAACGATCTTAAAGCACTTGACAAAGCGGACTACTGGTTTCGAAAAAGCATCCTTCAACAGCCCCGACATACTGTTGAGTGTTACATCGATCTCTATAAAGCCTATAAGAACAAAAAGAGCAAGTTACGCTGTGTTGCCATGATCATCAGTCAAATCGAGGAGCATCCCCGCTATCTGACGCAGGGCTACAACAAAAGAGTCACTTTAAACATCATAGAAAAGTCCCTGCATCTTCCAAAAAAAGATATCGAAAAAGCCTACAAGATGCAGTTATCCATGGGACTCAAGAGACATTATGAAGGGTCACTTTTCTAATACCCTGCATGTCCATGAGAGTTAAAAACCATATTGATAAGCAGACAAACTTTAGACAACAACACGCTCTATCTCAGGATGAAGCCCTACCAAGACTTCATACCCTATCGTCTCAGCTGATTGTGCGTAACGGTTCACATCGTTAAAGATGCAGAGCTCTTCTTCACTGCTTTTAAAGGTAGTGTTGTCCATCGAGACCCGTCCTAAAAGCTTTACACCAGAAGGTGTGCTGTAGTATCCAGAGGCACTGCGAAGCAGACCATCCGCATAACCTACATCGTATGTTGAGACAGTCTCATCTACTTTAGCTCTGTAAGTTGCATTGTAACCTACATGTTCACCTGCTTTAAGCCTGCGGGTTGCGATCTTCTCGGCATAAAGAGAGAGTACTGGTTTGAGTGGGGGCTGCGCTAAAGTCTCGTCCATCTCCAGACAACCATAAGCTGCGATCCCGACACGCACCAAATCTTCATCGAAGTTTTGAAAACGAAAAGTAGCAGCAGAGTTAGCAGAGTGAAAACGCGGTGTTTCAAATCCTAACGCTTTTTGCAAGGAGAGTACCTCATTTTTAACCTGTTTAAAGTGTTCTCTCTGCCAGAACCACTCCGAGCTCAAGGTGTCTGCACTACGGTTGTGTGTCATAACACCTTTTAAGATGAGCCCCTTTTGACTTAACCTTTCTAAAGCTTGTATCACCTCATCCATCGCCACACCATTGCGGTGCATCCCAGTATCTACTTTAAGTTCTACTTGCAGACCTTCGGACATCAGGTCTATCTGCTCAAGTGAGTTGATCACATAACGATACTTCTCATGGCAAACAAAACTGTGTCCACCCAAAATCAAAATGTCTTCAAAATATCTCTCTACCTGTTTTGCTTCACCGATGTTATGCACCACTGCATGTAAAACACCATACTCTTGAGAGAGTTTCGCCATCTCCAGAAGCCCATGACCATAAGCGTTGTCTTTAAGAACCACAGCGATTTTAGAGACCTCACCAACTTTTTGTGCGATAATGTCAAGATTATGAAAATATGCCTCACGGCTGAGTATTATTTTTGCCATGTAGAATTATATCCACAGATAGCAACAAGAACCCTTCAGCAGGGGGATAGCAACTTTCACTCTTCGAGCGAAGCGAGAAAGGAAAGCTGTGTCCCTCTCCACCAAGACAAGGAAAGCTGTGTCCCTCTCCACCAAGACAAAAAGTACCACCACCACAAAACATCTTCCAGCCGAATTTGAACCCCAATCCTTTATCCAACTCATCTTCCCTCATGCCAAGAGCGACTGGCTAGAATACCTTGAAGAAGCATCTCAAACCTTTGTAGCGATAGCCACAAACATTGCCAAGTTCGAGACTTGTCTTGTTATTTGTGATAACATCTCACGGGTAGAGAGCTACTTTACCAACACAAACAATATTTTTTTCGTTCAAGGAGACAGTAACGATACTTGGGCGAGAGACTGTAGTGGTATTACTGTTTTACAAAACAACGAACCAACGGTTATAGACTTTACCTTTACAGGGTGGGGTAACAAGTTTGAGGCAACCTTAGACAACGCCCTCACCTCTAAAATCGCACAACACTACGATGCTGACTATAAAAAACAGCGTTTCATTTTGGAAGGTGGGGCGATAGAGAGTAATGGCGCAGGGATACTACTAACCACCTCTCACTGCTTGATGAATCCTAACCGCAACCAAAAGCTCACCCAAAAGTTCGAGGTTGAGGCTATTTTAAAAAAGACATTGGGAATTAAAAAAACTTTATGGCTTAATCATGGCTATCTTGCTGGAGATGACACAGACTCTCATGTTGACACTCTTGCCCGTTTTGTCTCTAAAGACACCATTATCTATGTGAAGTGTGAAGATAAGGAAGATGAGCATTTTGAAGCTCTCTCTAAAATGGAAGCAGAGTTAAGAGATTTAAGAGATCTGGAGCAAGCGCCCTTTAAACTCATCGCGCTACCGATGACAGACCCCATCTACTATGATGGAGAGCGCCTCCCTGCTACCTATGCCAACTTTCTCATCATCAACGGAGCTATTCTCGTTCCGACCTATAACGATCGTCATGATGAAGAGGCCTTACAGATTATGAGAAGTGCTTTTTCAGATAGAGAGGTCATAGGGATAGATTGTTCTGTATTGATCCGTCAGCATGGTTCACTTCACTGTGTCACTATGCAGTTTCCGCAAGCAGTTACTTTGAAAAGTTAATGTCTAACTGTTTAAGACCTTGTGTCGCATTTACCTCTTGAGTTTCATCATGCATTAATAGTGCAAATCCACTGTACATAAAGTAACCCGAAGCAAGAGCACCTAAAAAGACTAAGACAATACGTTTTGTTTTTTCATTTTTATTCATGTGCGAATTATAGCAATTTCTCAACAATAGTTTCGTCACTCCTGCGAAGGCAGGAGTCCAACAATTCACACCTCTTGAATATTATTGATTTTAAAACTCGTGGATTCCTGCCTTCGCAGGAATGACAGGTCCAATAATTAGATCCTCTGAACAAATCAGAAGTTCTTGTAGGATTCATTTAATTTAATAACACTCACATACAAACCTAACACTAATGTAACACTCTTTATTTATACTTCCGCTAACTAATACAAGTTATGGAGTATTTATGAAAACAATCTACCTCTCACTTCTCTGTGCTGTGGCACTCTCTGCAAACGAACTTACTATGGAGACCATTGATATAGAGAGCAGTTCTATAGATGATGTCAGTGGTGAAGAGATACGCTCTGCTGATGCAGCGCAGGCATTGGCACGAAAAGTGCCCACAGTCTCTCTTGTTCGTCGTAGTGGCGTGGCCAATGACATCATCGTGCGCGGGCAGAAAAAAGATAACATCAACGTCCTTATTGATGGGGCGAAGATTTATGGTGCCTGCCCCAACCGTATGGACCCTGCCATTTCTCATGTACTGACAAACAACATAGAGAGTATTGAGGTGATAGAGGGGCCTTACGATGTTGAGAATTTTGGTTCTTTAAGTGCCCTTGTCAAAGTCAAAACAAAAAAGCCCACAGAAGATCTGCATGGTCACATCGACTTGGGAGCAGGAAGTTTTGGCTACTTAAAGGCTGCAGCAGACATGAGTGGCGGGACAGAACACTTTAAATTTTTACTGAGTCTCTCCGCTGAAAAGAGTGGGCAGTATGAAGATGGAGCGGGCAACACCTTTAACGACCAAGTCAACAACTATATCAAAGCCAACCCTACAGCCGCGCCTAGTGCCTACCAAGATCAATACTCAGACCTTGATGCTTATACAAAAAAGACCTTGATGGCGAAGATGTTTATAGATATCACAGAGGATCAAGAGTTACGCTTAGGCTACACAGCCAACCGAAGTGATGATGTACTTTACCCTTCAAGTAAAATGGACGCACTCTATGACGACTCCAACCTCTACAGTGCTGAGTACCGCATCAAAGAGCTTGGCACACTCTCAAAACAACTCTCTTTTGAGTACTACTACAGTGATGTTGAGCATCCTATGTCCACAAAGTATCGTAAATCATCTCTTATGATGGGAGTTATTACCAGTCAACTGACCACAACGATGCAAGGCGCCAAGCTTAAAAATGTCACTGACCTTGGTAGCAGTTTTGAACTCACTCTTGGCCTCGACGGCAGTTTAAGAACCTGGGATGGCACCTACTATAAAAATGGAGATGCACTCACCTATCCGGGAAGTGCACCCTTACCGCTTCAAGGCATTACTAAAAAGAGCATAGATGATGTCAAAACACTCAACATGGCACTTTTTACAAGTCTGAAACACAGTAGTGAACTTTTCGATACGAAACTGGGACTGCGTTTTGACAACACGGACATCACCCCATCAAACACAGATGCACCACCACTTAAAACACAAGAAGCGCAGAACTACAAGGCAGTCAGTGCCAACCTCTTCACTACCTATAAAACAACAGAGCATCTCAATTTTTTTGGTGGCATAGGCAAGGCATCTCGTGTGCCTGATGCCAGAGAGCTCTATTTCAAAGGGATGATGGGTAATGTTGTGGGCAGTGATGACCTCAAACAGACCAGTAATTACGAGGCCGATTTAGGGATGAGAAATAGTTATGATAATTTCTCACTTAAAAGTAAACTCTTCTACAGCTACCTAAGTAACTACATCTACTATAACAGTGCCAACACCGTGACGCAGATGGGTAAGGTACTTGCAAAAAATGCCTTTGAGAACATCGATGCTACGATTTACGGTTTTGACATCACCGGTAGTTACTACCCACTAGACACCCTCTATCTTGACTTTGGACTTGCTTATCAGAGAGGAGAGAAAAAGAGTCTTCCTAGTAACCAGACAGATACTGACCTCGCCGAGATCCCACCGCTCAGGGGAAATGTCGCCCTCAATTACATCTACTATGAAGAGAGTATGGCTACTGTAGAGGTGATTGGTGCGGACCGATGGAAACATATAGATCAGGAGAATGGGGAACAAAAGCTTGATGGTTGGGCTATTATGAACTTAAAAGTGGCCCACAAGTTTTCTCATGGATTTGGTCTGACACTCGGTGTTGACAACCTCTTTGACAAGACCTATGCAGTCTCTAACACCTACAGAGACCTCACCTTGCTTAATGGTGGTGGAGATGTCATGCTGATGAATGAGCCAGGGCGATACTACTACGCCAATGCAAGTTATCAGTTTTAAAGCTCGGCAAACCACCAGGTCATGGCATAGAGCAGTCCTGGGGTTTTGACCAGTTCTTCATCGTACATAAAAGTTTTGGCCTTTTTTGTAGGAAGGTAGAGCACTTCGATGGCTTCCACATCGATACCTCCCCCTTCACTTACCTTGTCTTCATCCTCAACCACTACATAATAGAGTGTCTGTTGTGCACCTGCAAAACCAACTGCAGTAAAATAAGAGGTGATTTTCTTGATACGATCAGGAGCTACTGCATACCCCGTCTCCTCCAAAATCTCTTCTTGGGCGATCTCTACCAAAGAGAGCTCTTTATCTACGATGCCCGCACAGAGTTCATGGGTAAAGCCCTCTTCATTTTTAAGATAGACAGGGGGTCTAAACTGCTTGACCAGCACAAAGGCGTCTCTACCTTTATGATAGATAAGTACTGCCACACTGTCGTGAACCTGAGCCAGGTCCCAGCGTTTTTCTACACCATCTTGAGTGTAGTGCATCTGTTCAAGTTTGACAAAGTCAGAGGAGGTGCAGGGGTGAAGTGAGATGTTTGTTATAGTGT
>JALSUN010000056.1 GCA_027061425.1 Helicobacteraceae bacterium | reverse complement strand
TCATTGACCTGATCGTCATTGTTGTAGGCGTTGGCGAAGGAGAAGTTGTAGTTTCCATGGGCGACAAGGGAAGGGTAGAGCTTCTCTTTTTCAGCGCGGATGCCAAGCTTGGTCGCTTTGATCTTCTCTTCGAGTGGCTTTAATGAAGCCAGTTCACCACTTTGTACTTCAGCTGACTCTTCCATTGGGATCGGTGTATCAAGCACGATACCGGTGATCGCCTCGACGTTGCTGATGATCTGACGTTTTTTAAGGGCGATGCTGTTCTTGGAGATAGCGATCTGGTTAAGACCATCTTCTATCTTGTAGAGTGCAGACTCTGGTGCCCGTCCGCTGTCGACCTTGATCTGCAGGGTTTTTTGTGTCTCGAGCAGCGACTTCTCTTTCATCTCTAAGGAACGTTCGAGTTCGTTCAAGTAAGTCAGGTTAGCGTTGGATCCAACGATTAGAGCTTCATTTTTAAGCAGGTTGATCTGCTTTTTGGCCTTGGCGCTCTTTTGCATCGCTTGGGCCTTATCTGCCATGGTGTAGATGGATTTTACAAAGATCGGCATGGTGAAGTTGGCACCGGCACGAAAGATGTCGGTACTGAACGGCTGACCTACCGACTGGTCTTTGACCATGGCAAGCAGGTCGTTAGGTGCTACAGGCAGCATCCCGGTCGGGTCTGTGTAGTGATCATAAGTACCGTAAAGGTTGATCTTTGGGTAGAGTTTGGACGTGGCCTGAGAGTTGGCAACGGCCGCTTTTTGTACCACAATATCGTCCGCTCTGGTCTGCGAATGCGATTTGAGCGCGGTAAACAGTTCCGGCAGGGTATGAGCGCTTAGAACGTAAGGAACACTAAGCGCAAGTAGTAGGCGTTTCATTTTTAACCTCCAGCATGAGTTTGGTTTTTGTAAAGATGTAGTCGGCGATCTCTTCCATTGAACAGTCGCTGCAGGTGTCGAGTCCTTCTTGCAACTGTGCGGCTTTTAGACGCAGTGGTTTCGTTGTAATCAT
>JALSUN010000055.1 GCA_027061425.1 Helicobacteraceae bacterium | reverse complement strand
GATTTGATGGAGCAGATTCCTGAAGTGGACATCTTTACCGGTGTGGGTGATTACGACAAGATTGATGAGCTTTTAGTTGAGAAGAAGAGCCGCTTTTCTGATGAAGTCTACCTTATTGACGGTGCTGAGCGTGTTGTGACAGGTTCTACTTACCACGCCTACATCAAACTCTCTGAGGGATGTAACCAGACTTGTAGTTTCTGTGCGATTCCCTCTTTTAAAGGAAAGCTCAACTCACGTGACTTGGATTCCATAGCAAGAGAGGTTGAAGGCCTTGTCAAACAGGGGTATTGGGATTTCTCGTTTGTCTCTCAAGACTCAAGCTCTTACCTGCGTGACCAAAATGTAAAAGATGGTCTTTCATTGCTTATTCAAAGAATTGAACTCATCGAAGGTGTCAAAAGTGCACGCATTCTTTATCTTTATCCTTCAACAACAAGCATGAAACTCCTGCAAAATATTGCAAAAAGTAAGATCTTTCACAACTATTTTGACATGCCTATTCAGCATATTAATGATGAGATGCTGCGCATCATGAAACGTGGTTTTGGCAAAGATAAGACACTAGAACTTTTAAATTATATGCGTTCACTTCCGAACTCTTTTGTACGAACGAGTTTCATCGTGGGGCATCCAAAAGAGAGTGAAGCGATGTTTAAAGAGATGTGTGATTTTGCAGCATCTTTTGGATTTGATAGAATCAATGTATTTGCTTACTCTGATGAAGAGACTACAACTGCACATGCAATGGAAGATAAGATTGACGAGGAGACAAAAGCTGCGCGTGCTCAGATTTTAGGAGACATTGCCGCAGAGTGTACACGTAAATCTCTTGAAGCAGAAGTAGGCAAAACGGTAGAGATTGTCATCGACGCAGAGAGTGACGAACATGACTCTTTACTCTCAGCACGTGAGCTTCTCTGGGCACCGGAGATTGACGGTGAAATCTATGTAAATGACAGAACCGATGATGCAGCTGAGATGCTTTTTGGTAAGACCTACA
>JALSUN010000054.1 GCA_027061425.1 Helicobacteraceae bacterium | reverse complement strand
TCTTGTGGCAGTAGAGGTTCCGGATCTGAGAGCACCTCATCCCATACCGCTTGAAACTGGTTTATAATAGGTGCAAACTGAGTCTTTTCACTCTCTTTATCCTTCTCAACCTTGTTAACTGGTTTTCCTGCAGTATCATTACTATTGGTCTCTTTAGCCGTGTTACTACAGCCAAAAATTAAGAAAGTAGAGAGAAGAAAGAGCAGTTGTTTCATTAAAAATCCTTATATTAAGCGATTATAACTAAAACAATTCATTTGTGATGCCCTTATCGCAACAAAGGATATTCATTAAGAGTATACAAAGTCTCCACTTTGTGTAAATATTACCCTAAATATAATTTTCTCTACTATTTTTCAACATTTTACACCCTCTTCATTTCAATTATAATAAAATTTTATATCTTATTTTAAGTGATTCCTATGTCTTCCAAAAAATATCATATATTAAAATTCAGTGGTCTGCTTGGGCTTTTGCTCTTGAGTGCATGTAGTTCTCAAGAGACTTCAAATAATACTGTAAAAACTTCTTACTACTTAGCACCCGCAGCCAGTTATGACACGCAGGTAGATTTAGGTGACAGTGATGTTCAACTGCTAGGAAACTTGAAGTTCAGTCCTCAAAACAAGCTTTATACAGGAGCAGACAACATCCCTCTAGCACTCTATTATGACTCTAGTGACACTAGCGATGGTTACAGTGCTTTAAGCTCATGGAGACATACCTATACACGTTCAATGGATCGATACAACCATGTGGATTATGATGCCTTGCGTAAAAAATCCCCGCAATATGACTCAAAACAAGAGGCCTGTAGTGCTGGTTTTAAAATGATAAAAGATGAGATTTACAATGGTGCCTTTAAAGGCAGTAACGCTGTTTTAGACTCAACAAACGATCTTTGCAGTGTCCAAAATGCACAAGGAGAGACCCTCCTCACTTTACCACTTTTTGCAAACCGTGCAGAACAGAACTTTCATACCCTTAGCCGAGAAGATGGTACAACACTCATCTTTATAGAAGGTGACGATGAAGACAGCTATCACGCTCTTAACAACCCTGTGCTTACTCTTGAAAAAGCAGCAGACACTTGGGTCTTTACCGATGATCAAGACATCAAAGAGACCTATAACACCTCAGGTCTTTTAGTTAAACGCATGATTCAAGGTCAGACCTTAAACTTTGAGTATGATGACAACGAACAACTCATCAAAATATATGATGAATTTAACCATGATCTTACTTTTACATATGATGACCAAGGGACACTTCTCACCCTCAGCAACAACCAAGACAACATCATCAATGTCTTTGAGAACAATGCTTCACACTTAAAGGGTACACATCTTAAAAATGGTTCTGAGACCTTAAAACTCTTTAGTCTCAAGTATGACAAAGCGTCACGTCTTATAGAGATCAACTACCCCGACAGTAATGTCTCGTTTGTTTATGAGTACAACCCAAATGGCCAAGTCATTAAAAAAGAGACCCAAACCCTTCAAGGTGAAACACTCAGTGAAAATCACTATACTTATGGTGAAAATACCTTTCTCATCAGTGATGCAAAGGCACATCAAACAGCTATCACTTATGATTTCACAAACACGAGTGTCAAACCCCGCCTTCTAGACAACAACAAAACCCATTTAGAAATTGATTATGATGCACAGGGTCTTTTAAAAAGTCTCAAGTCAGATGATCTGGTTGCAGAAGTCACACACAACGCAAAAGGACTCATTAGTTCTATCGTTACAGATGCTAACAACACCATCACCTATGACTATGATGAGACCCATAACCGACCCACTAAAATCCTCTTTAACGAAACACTACAGACACTTGTCTATAACTTATTAGGACAAGTAGTTGCCAGTAATAAAGAGAAGGTCAGTAACTTACTCTCAAGTAGTGCTTACAGTACTTCTTCATTAACCTACTACACCTATGATGAAAAAGGTCGCCTCACTAAGGTCACTTCACCAAGTGGTGCAGAAAAAAGCTATGAGTTTGCCTCAAAAGCAGCACAGTTTTCTCACACCTTACCTTCTATTTTTGATGATGACTATGAGACCTTGATGTGTTCATGGAACCTAGAGATGAACCAAGCCTTCCCTCACTCTAAGAGATACTATAAGGGTGCCAACTATAACTATTATGACTGGGCTACAGTCGACCAGCTTGGGTTTGCACAAAAGACACTTTTAGACAAAAAGTACATCTACATAGGGTACTCATATGGTGGAGACAGTGTCTTAGCACTCAGCAACAGTTTTACCTTCAACAAGCCAAACCTAGAGGTTGAAGTGTTGATTACTATAGATCCTGTAGGCTGGGTTCCGACCTATTATCCTACCACTCAAAAATGGATTAATGTCACAGCCAAAACAACCATGAAAACCATAACCTCAGGCGCCTTTAAATATGTTGGTAGAATTTGGGGTATTCCTCAGTACCGATGGGTGGAGACAGAGGTTTATACCCCAGACCTTGACGAAGGTGACTTACTTGCTTCATCGGGTGGAAAAGAGACCTATGCCCCTCTTCAAGATGGACTTATAGGTGCACCTCATGAGCAGATAAACTACATCGGACATCATGGTGACTTTAATTGTATGCTTGCCGAGGTTTCTAACCGTTACCCAGAAATGGGTCTCTTTAAAAGAGATGTTAATGACTCTCGTAACGGAGTTCTAGTTTTAGGATGCTATATGGGCACGGGTAGTATTACTCTTGTTGAGTAAAAGAGAACTATCCACTTAACTGGGAATACGACTCAGTCGCATCGCTTCGATAGGATTTTTAATAAGAATTGTCTCACTTTTCAGTATTGTATCTCCTATCTCCAAAGTACCACCCTTTATCACCTTAGCACGCAGACCACCACGTCCTTTCATCTGCCTATAGGTTCCCTTTTCTATCACTGCATCCATCCATGTACAGGGATTACAGTGTGCCATTCCTTCAAACACAACATCACCTATAATAAACTGTTTACCTATGAGTTCACAGAGGTTGATACCCGAGATGGTGATGTTACGTCGGTAGAGTTTTATATCTATGGAGCGATCAAAGGCTCTTTCTATGGCCTCTGCTACTTCTAGTGAGAAAAAAGTGACAGGGTAGAGACTCTCTTCAAAACGGTCACCTTTAATGCCTCTGCCCTCTTTAAAACTAAGTGAAGAGTGAGAAAGAGTAGGTGAATCACCCGCTTCAAATTTCGGGCGTGTAAAGTAGTTATGTTTTGGGGAGGTGAAAAAGTGGTGGAGGGTGATGGGGTAGTCCAAGGACTACTTTCCTATTTCGAAGTCTTTGTTGATCTCTATCG
This sequence comes from Helicobacteraceae bacterium, assembly GCA_027061425.1. Classification (GTDB taxonomy): domain Bacteria; phylum Campylobacterota; class Campylobacteria; order Campylobacterales; family Sulfurimonadaceae; genus Sulfonitrofixus. The sequence goes on along the minus strand of JALSUN010000054.1, from coordinate 589 downwards.
GCTTTTGACCTGGAGGATAGGTTGCTTTATCAGCCTCATGTTCATTATAGTCACGACACTCTTGGGGAATGTTTTGGGCGTTAGGATCATTTGCTATGATCTGCTCACAGTTAGTACCGTTAACACTGACATAAGCACATCCTGTGACTAAAAAAAGCATAGGTATAAATAGATATTTTTTCATTTTTAAATCTCGTTTTCTTCCGTGTGGTAGGAGATTATACTATGTTAGTTTAAAAGTGTCTATTAAAAAGTCACTGAGGGGAGTTTGATTTAAAGTGCAGCCGTAGCTACCCTATCTTCGATCAACCAAATTTACCGGTGATGTACTCTTCTGTCAACTTCTCTGCTGGTGTTACAAAGAGCTCTTCCGTCTTGCCAAGCTCTATAAGCTCACCAAGATACATAAAACCGGTATAGTCACTGACACGCGCGGCTTGTTGCATGTTGTGGGTGACGATAACGATGGAGACCTTCTCTTTAAGTTCTGTTACCAGCTCCTCAATACCCTGAGTAGAGATAGGGTCTAGTGCAGAAGTTGGCTCATCAAAAAGGAGGATTTCAGGCTCTACTGCAATCGCACGGGCGA
>JALSUN010000053.1 GCA_027061425.1 Helicobacteraceae bacterium | reverse complement strand
GTTTCTGATGGCTAAGGTTTTCATGACTTCCTATGTTTTAAGTGTCTAAAACTTCATATTTTAAAGTATTTATGTCACTAACTTTATACACAACCATGTCATTCCTGCGAAGGCAGGGGTCCAATAGTTTATGCTTCCCTAATATTTTTGTCTTTTAAATTCGTGGATTCCTGCCTCCGCAGGAATGACGGACTACACTACTTTTAAACTGTTATTGGTCTAAAATCTTCTCTAATAGTGTTTTCAAAAGCGATCATCTCATTTTTGTCAAAGTGACCATCGTCAAACAGTTTTTGAAAGTACTCATCCATAGACTTTTGAAACTGATGATTACTGATCATCTGGTTGAACTCATCAATATAAGGTTTAAACTTCTCATAACTGTGTTGCTGAAAGCGTCTCTTAAATTCGTTTGCTAAGTCAGTGTTGGCTTCTGCTGAAAGTAGTGGGTCTAAGATACTTGGAATGTAGACGATGTTCCATGGGGCACAGAAGGCCAGGATGTTTCTGCTGCGGCCAAATATCGAAGTTAGCTGATAGTTTTTAAGGTCTTTCGCTTTTTTGTAACCGGTAAGTTTTTCTATGATCTTAGCAGGGTTTTGTGTGTTCGATGGATCTTTTTTCACCTGTTTGTTTTCAAAGAGCTTACTGTAAAAGTCAGATGCCATGTGCATCCCTGTACTGCTTTTGAAGCCACGAATAAATACGGTCTTATTGTTTGAAATGTTCTTTTTAAGGCCTTGCCACTCTGCTTCCACTTTAGCATCTGGAATATAGATGGTCTTTTCAAGACCAAATCTAAAAAAGTCCTCTTTGGAAATGTAATCTGAAAGTAGTAGTTCATATGAGTCTATCATTGTTTGTCCTATGGCATTAATATAGTGGAAGTATAGCAGTATTAGAGTGATTGTATTTTTGAGCTTTTTATATAGAACACATCTAATAAGAAATTTGAATCAAATGCAGTCCTCGAGACTTGGCTCTTGCACTTAGCTTTTCTTCTTTATG
>JALSUN010000052.1 GCA_027061425.1 Helicobacteraceae bacterium | reverse complement strand
CTAAGACCCTCTAACCAAGGCCTAACCCAAAACCAACTACACTATCACTATGATTTCCCAAGACTCCATCGAAGGGCTAAAAGCCCGCATAGACATCCTAGATGTTATCAGTAACTATATAGAGGTTAAAAAAGCAGGTGCCAATTTTAAGGCGAACTGTCCTTTTCACGATGAGAAGTCTCCCTCTTTTGTCATCAGTCCTCAAAAGCAGATCTATCACTGTTTTGGATGTGGTGCTGGCGGTGATGCCATTAAATTTGTCATGGAGTATGAAAAGCTCAACTATCCTGAGGCCATTGAACGCCTTGCTGACCAAAACAACTACACCTTACATTATACTGACAATAAAAACCCACAGAAAAAACGCTCCCAACTTATGGAAAAGCTCTCACAGTGGTACCAGTCACTACTGCCTACGATGCCAACAGCACAAGCCTACCTCAATGAACGTGGTGTCTCTATGGCTTCTATAGAGAAATTTGGTATTGGTTATGCACCTGAATCTTTTAAGACCATACAGTTCATAAAGTCAAACCAGTTTAGTATGAGTGAAGCGGTAGAGATGGGTGTCGCAGGAAGTGACGGAGGACGAGAGTATGCACGATTTATGGAGCGCATTATCTTTCCTATTCATGCTCCCAATGGCGCAAGTGTTGGTTTTGGGGGACGTACGATTACAGGGCACCAAGCCAAGTACATCAACTCACCACAAACCCCACTCTTTAACAAGTCGCGCTTACTATATGCTTATGACTTGGCGAAACAGGAGATCTATAAACAAAAACAGATCATCATCACTGAAGGTTACTTAGATGTTGTTATGCTTCATCAGGCAGGATTTAGCAGTGCTGTCGCCACACTAGGAACAGCCTTGACCCAAGAGCACCTTCCTCTTTTACGCAAGGGTGAGCCTCGCATCATCATGGCATATGACGGAGACAACGCAGGTCGTGCTGCCGCACTTAAAGCCTCTAAGATTTTGAGTACTGGAGGCTTTGATGGTGGTGTTGTCATATTTGAGGGTGGACTTGACCCCGCCGACATGGTACATACAGGCCAGCTTGAAACACTCAACAAGATGTTTCATACCCCAATACCCTTTATAGAATTTGTCATCCAAGAGACCTTGAACCTCTATGACCTTCGTAATCCTAAGGCAAAAGAGCAAGCACTCAACGAGAGTATAGGTTTTTTAAAAACTTTAACGCCCCTGCTTCAAGAGGAGTACAAAAGCTTTTTAGCTGCAAGACTTGCTATCAGTCCCTCCCTCATCCGCTTAAACCAACAACACAGCAACCAGCCCACTATGACACCTACGCACTCTAACCACTATGATGTATGGGAACTGAGTCTCATAAAGAGCATGATAGAAAACCCTGCTTTAAGTGACCAAATTTTAGATTATATCTCTATAGACATGATGCAGTTTCACCCATTTGAGTTTGACCTCGTTATTAAACAACAGTTTGACCATCCCCAACTCATGGCCCTCTCTCTGAACACCTCCATCCAAAGTTATACTTCTGAAGAGGCCTTGCATAAAGAACTGCTCACATTTTTAGCCCAACACTATAGTAGAAAACTCAAAAACATCATGTCCCAACAACATGAGTCATTTGAGAAAAAATCCTTTTTGATCAGAGAATTAAGAGGAAAGATCAGTATGTTAAAACAGGGGAAATTGGTCACTTCGTAACAGCTTGAAGTAAGAACAAGCACTATTTTGTTACTTTTCTACTCATTTTACCTTTATCAGAATTACTAATGAAACATAAACCACAACTTCCCTATTTTAGGGATTTAACTCTATTTTTTAGCAGATTTTCTATAGTTTATTTCAAAATAATTACAAATTAATCACAAAATTTCAGCTCAAGTAAAATAATAATTATTTATACTAGGTACAGTTTAAAGATTAGTAAACAACTGTTATTTTATAGCTTTATATTAGTTATAACAGAGAGTTATTTACAATCACACATATTAAAAGGATACAAATGAATAATTGGAAACACTATGCGGGATCAGTTCTACTGGCAGGACTACTACTTCAAGGATGTAGCGATGCTTCTAAAGGAGACAGCCAAGACCAAGGTGTAAAACTAACTAAAAGCGATGTTTCAAGCGCAGATAAGTTTCAAGCTTCTTCTAGTGCTTTTGCTGGTGCAAGTGAAGCTGATCGTGCTCAGGCTGAGTCTGACCTAACAGTTAAATTAGCAGTACTAGCTTCAGAAGATGAAGAGATGCAAGCTTATATAGAGCAGATCAAATCTGAAAATGGCCTTGAGAGTGATATGGAAGTCTACAAAGCCTTGGCAGCTGCAATCACAAATAATGCTCCTACAAAAAGTTCAGCAAGACGTGGTGTATTTAGTAAGATTGGAGACAAACTCAAAGATGGTCTTGTCGATATTATGGACACAAAACTTGGAGACAAGATCACCGGTGCCGCTTTTGATGTTGTTCTAAACTCAGAAGGTGTTACTGTTGTAATGCTAGATCTTGCACGTAAATCTCAAACAGTTACAGACATTATGATTAATGCTCTTGAAGAAAACTGGGGTCTTACAGTAAAAATGTGTCCTATGCTTCAAACAAACAGTGAGTTTGGTGAAAAGTTTGTTGCACTTGCTGATGAGCGTGATAACCTAGGTAGATTTTTCTTTGAAAAGATCGATGCTACTATGTACGGATGTCTAACAGACGCAATGATCCTTTCTAGTGACAACGCAGTTCATGATGACAGTGTTAAATACTCAACTACAGGTTACATGGGTGTGCTTCTAGAAAAGTACGCTGCTGATTACTTCATTGAGCCAGGTACAGGTAGTGCAACTTACAAAGATGCTTCAACTGACAAATTTGCAGGTCTTATGTTTACAACAGGTAACGAAGTAACACTTGATGGCAACACAACATCTGGTCATGGTGATGCTAACGAACTCATCAATGAGCAGTTCTTCTATGCAATGTTCAGAACACCAGGTTCTACAGATGCTTTCGTAGCTGCTATGGACAAGGTAAAAGCGAAGAGTGCTGCCAATGTAACACTTTTCATGGATGAGATCTTCCTTGGTAAAAATGAAACAACTGCATTTGCTGCTGATGACACAATTCAGGGTTACTATAACATCATCTCTATCGCTGGCGGTATGTATGAAGGTGTTAACAAGTATGGCTTTGGTAAGTATACAAGCGCATTCATTGGTTTTGCAAAACTTATTCCGGCGGATCGTTACTTCACATATGGTTCACAGTTCATGAGTGCAGGTTACTTCTGGGCAGAGCAGAATGGTGTTAATATTTGGGGTACTGTTGCAGATGGCGCTAAAGACCTTTACAACCAGTACACATCAACTAGTACAACAAATGCACCAGCACGTTCAGCGGGTCTTGGTACTATAAGCTCACCATGGATTAGTGATACACTTTCAGTTGTTGGTACGGCTTGGGATGATGCTAGTATTTTTGGTTGTTTAACTGATAATAATGTATTTGCATGCTACCAAGCAGAAGGACTAAAAGCATATGACACAGTTATTGGTTCTCCAACGTCTACTGCTACAACAGTACTAGGCTCAGGTGAAACAGTAAAAGGTTTCCACGGTCTGCTTGAACTTGCTATCCGTGAAGATATGGTTAATGTAGGTGGTATGACTATGGCACAAGCTGAAGGTAATTTCTCACTTCCAGCATTTGACCAAATCACTTGGGACTATGCATATACTTCTGCAACTAGTGGTGCTACTGCATACTATAACAATGTTGTTGATGCAGGTTGGTTAGCTGATCTTAGTGATGCTGACTTAGTACGTGAGTACTTCTATCCAAGTGCAGAAAATGTTTATATTCCAAGCTGGTTAATGGCTATTGACTGGTTGAAAGCACCACAGAATGTTGGTAATGCAAGTATTGCTACTACTGACTTTAGTTTTGATGCAGGATACCTTGACATCTATGTTGTAACACCTAATGCTGACTTGGTTAACGAAGTGAACCTTCCTCAAGCAGCTAATCCAGTGAAAACAATCACAATGGAAGCTGTTACTATGGATTCTGACTCTATCATCGCAGTTGACGCTGATGGAACAAACCTTGACGGTCTTTATGTTTACAAAGTGCGTGTAGTTTCTCCAGAAGACACTGCAGCAGTTATTGCATACCTTAATAGTTTGGTAGACTCTAGTCTAACAGCTATCGGTATCGATGCTGACAATGCTGCTCAGACAGTAGCTGTTCAGTAATCCTTTACACTTTGACACCCATCTTGGGTGTCACTTTTAATCCCCTCAAAATTCTTTTTTTATTATTTTTCGGAGTAATAAATAGATAATTTATAGGTATAAAAAATGATAAAAAAACTCCTTCTACTCAGCTATGCTGCGTCTTCTCTTCTTGCGACCAATGGTGTCAACATGATTGGTACAGGTACCGTCTCTCGTTCTATGGGTGGTACAGGTGTCGCTCACTTCTCTGATGGTTCTGGTGCTATGGGCAAAAATGTTGCTTTGATCGCAGATGTTAAAGACAGTGAACTGCACCTAGATGTCACCTACTTTAGTGCTAAAGTCAGTAACAGCCTTGAAGACAACATGTTCTTGAACGAAACTACAGGACAGAAGCAGTATGTAAACAGCGAAAACCACGCAGATACCAACTTCATCCCAACCATGTCCTATGTCAGTAAGATCAATGACAGATGGTCATGGGGTGCTACAATGATGGGTATTGCGGGTATGGCTCTTGACTATAATGGTAAACCAAACAATGCACAACGTCGTATGAAAACAGGAATGATGCTTATGAAGATCATCCCTGCTGCCTCATATAGAAATGGTAATGTCACCTTTGGTTTTGCTCCAGTTCTTGGTTTAGGTTCTATGTCTTTAAACTATGATGAGGCACAAACACCTGCAGACATTAGTGGTAATGCAACAAGAAATCCTGACCAGTCTACACGTTCCGGTCTATTTGGTACAAATATAGGTGGAGAGGACTTGGTCCCAGCACTTGGTTATCAAGCAGGTATGGATATTAAAGTAACTGACAAACTACGTATTGGTACAACGTACCAATCTTCTTTATCATATACCTATAAAAATGTCGCAAACTTCAGTCAGTTTGGCCCTCATGCCATGGTCAACATGGCCAATGACTATACAGGTGGTGCTATTGCAGCTTTAGGTGATGCTGGTGGGAATACTCAAGACCAGGCAGTTAAAGATGCTATAGCTAATCAGCTTCAAAGTAATGGTGGTTGTGGTGGAGCACTTAATTGCCAAGATGCGGCAGGTGCTATTGTACAGCTTATGCCTTCTGGTCTTATCAGTGACTCTCTGGAAGCAACAAATCCAAAAAACCTAGATGATTTAACACTAGAACAGCCTTGGGAAGTTGCTATTGGGTTTGGTTATGAATTAACGGACCAAGTAGTTATAACAGGCGATTATCGTTATATCGCGTGGGGATTAGCTGAAGGCTATAAAGATTTTGGATGGGAAAACCAGAGTGTTTACGCTATGGGTTTTGAATTTAAACCCACTAAAGACTTTCGTTTTCGCGGGGGATATAACTACGCTGATTCTCCACTAAAAGATGTTTCTGGTGAATGGGGTGCGAACATGACCGACATGCAAGGTACCTTAGTCTTTAACCAAGCCATTTCACAGCTTAATATGGTCGGTTTTCCTGCTATCGCTACAACACACTTCACACTCGGTGCAGGTTATGACGTCACAGACTACTTAACTTTTGATGGTGCCTTTATGTATTCTCCTGAAACAGAGGGATCTCGTTCAGGTGCACTTATCCCAGGTGCAAGCAACCTTGTAGGAAGTCAAGTACCTGGCTACCTAGATGGCTTGGTCATTCCAGGTCTAGACATGACTTACGAGTACAAAACAAAAATGCAGCAAATGACACTTTCACTGGGTATGAACTACAAATTTTAACCTTCTAGCTACCCTTGCATAGGGTAGCTCTATATTTATTATCACCTTAGCATATACCCAACACCCTCCTCTTTTTAAACTGTTTCAAATCCACGCTTTTTTTATACTAAATCCTATCAATTTTATCCCTATTTATGGGCTACTAGGCTAATATAGACATATTTTATTTTCTAAACTAGGCTTGTTAATGCGTACTCTTTTACTTCTCTTTGTCATCTCTCTATCTCTCTGGGCAAAACCCATCTATAACATCGCCATAGTGACCGATGGACCGACCGACTTTAATGAAGATTTTGAAGCACAGATGAAAGAGGAGATAGAACAACTTCTCGGACGTGACTTTAATGTTAAGTTTCCTAAAAAGTTACGTTTTGATGGAAACTGGGACTATAAACAGATCTCAAAAGACATCGATCGTGCACTTAATGCTAAAAGCTCTCGACTTGTCATTACTCTAGGAACCCTCTCTTCACAAATAGCGGTTAAGAAAAAAAGATTTAGAAAACCCCTTATCGCCTCAACTATCATCAACCCAAAAATGCAAGGTGCCCCTTATAAAAAAGGAACTTCAGGAAAACATAACCTCACCTACATCAATGGCTATTTTGATATTAAAGATGACATAGAGGTCATCAAGTCTGTCATGGGTGTTGAAAAGGTAGGTGTTTTACTTAATGAAAACCTCTATAAATATGCTCCAAATATTGTAAGTTACATCAAAAAATCTTTTGCAAAAGAGGGCATCAAAACACAGATCATCCCTGCTGTTGCTGACCTCAACCAGATCATAGACTCTATAGATGATGATGTTGACTTCATCTATGTCACGCCTCTCTTTCAAAAAAATGATGAGGAACGTCGTAACCTCTACAGTGAGCTCCGTCTTAAAGAGCTTCCATCATTTTCAGCCCTTGGACGTGACGATGTTGAGCTCGGTGCCCTTTTTGGTAATGTCCCCGCCTCTGACAACAAGCGCCTCATCCGACAGATCGCACTAGAAGTACAGCAGATCTCTTTTGGTTTTGACCCTGCCCACCTTGTTGTCAGTTTCAAACCCTATCCTGCACTCTCACTCAACTCACAAACAGCAGACGATGTACACTTCACTCCAAGTTGGGACCTAATCTCACGTTCGACCATCCTAGAGGCTGATGACTCAGACAGTCACTACTTCTCCATAGAAGAGATCATGGACAGAGCCGTAGGGTACAACCTTAGTGTTTTGCAGTACGAACAGCAGATAGAAGTCTCTAGCCACAACCTCGACAAAGCAGATGCCACCTTCCTGCCTCAGATCAATGCCAAACTAGAGGGCAAACAGATAGATGAAGGACGTGCCGTCAAGAGTCTTGGTATCTTACAGCAGACAGAAGTCAATGGAGAGTTGACACTCCGCCAAACCCTCTACAACCAAAACCAGTACGCCAACATCAGTGTCAACAAATCTTTTATGAGTGCAACACAGCATGAAGTGGACCACATCAAACTTGAAATCGCAAAACAGGCTTCCCTTCTTTATCTGAAAATATTACAGTTTAAAAACCGTCTTGAACTTCAAAAAAGTAACCTCGAGCTCTCCAAGAAAAACCTCCGATCTGCAGTAACAAAACAGGACATCGGTATCGGTAATCAGTCTGACATCTATCGCTGGGAGAGTAAAATCGCCAATGACAAAAAAGATGTTCTTTTCACCCATGCACTGATACAAAAGACACAGTTTACACTCAACGCTCTGCTCAATCTTCCTCAAAAGCTTCCCCTAAACCTTGAAAAAATCACCATGGAAGACCCTGTCTTTTTGACCCATGACAAAAAGATCCGTGACTATTTTGAAAATCCTGCAGGTTTTGCTATTTTTGAAGAATTTTTGGTAGTGGAAGGACGTGAGAACTCACCACAACTACGACAGTTTGAAGATTTGGCTAAAGCAAAAAAGTTTATCTCTGAAGCTACTGCAGCATCTCTCTACTCACCAGAAGTGTACTTTCAAGCAGGTGCACGTTATAAGTTTCTAGACAATGAACCTGATGCTCCACCATTTGAACCTAATCAAGCCCAAAAAGATGTTATTGCGAACCTTGACAGTTTTGGTCAGCTAGAGTACCAAGTGGGTATCGTCGCAGAGCTCCCACTCTACACAGGAGGCTACCAAACAGCAGAACGAGAGTCAGCAAAATCAGCGCTTTTAACTGCTCAAGTTCAACAAAAGAACATTGATAATAATATAGAAAGAGACATCCGAAATGCACTTTACCAAGCGAAAGCAGCTTACCTCTCTATCGACCTTGCACACGACTCTTACATCGCTGCCCATAAAAACTTAGAACATATGACCGCCATCTACCAACAAGGTAATGGAGACATCTTAAACTTGCTAGACGCTCAAAACACCACCCTTAAAGCAGCACTTGTAGAGAACAACACCCGCTATGGTTTTATGGCAGACCTTATCAACCTACAGCGCAACATCGGACAGGTCAACTTCAATATCGAAGATGACGAACGCGCTGCATGGGCACAAAAAATCCAAACATTTGAAGATGGAGTTACAGAAGAATGAGAAAACACTACCTAACCAGCGCGATCACCGCGCTCATTACAAGCGCTACACTCTTAATGATGACCGCATGTTCTAACGATGAAAAAGCGCCCCAACTGCGTCCTGTACGGACCATGACACTAGAAGCTTCAAACGCTATCTCCTCTCACACCTTTAGTGGTATCGCCCGTTCAGATGTTGCTGCACGCCTCAGTTTCAACGTCTCTGGTCGTCTTGAAAAAGTTAACGTCAAACCCGGGCAGTATGTTAAAAAAGGTACGCTCATTGCAGAAGTTGATGACGCTTACTTCAAACTTAAAGTAGCAGAAGTACGTGCGTCACTCAAGCAGACAGCCTCTGAACTCGAACACTCAAAAGCCCGCTATCAGCGTGTTCAAAAGCTTTATGTCAACCGAAGTTCTTCTCTAAGTGACCTTGACAGTGCCAGAACAGCTTATGAGTCCGCTAAAGCCAACCGCCGTGCGATGCAGACACGTTTGGAACAGGCACAGCTTGAACTAAGCTATACCCGTCTAAAAGCACCGATAGATGGTTCAGTCTCTGAAATCCATGTTCGTAAAGGTGAAAACATCACTGCTGCGACCAGTATCGCAACCATATCTTCAACCAAGAACATTGAAGTGCCGATCTCTGTTCCTGGTTCTATGATTGACTCTATTAAAGTGGGACAGCGCACCAAAGTCACCTTTGATGATGTAAAGAACCGTACCTTTAATGCCCGTATCACCGAAGTCAGTCATACTTCCAGTATGCGGACAACAACCTTCCCTGTGACTGTGCGTATTATTAAACCTTCAAAAAAGATACACCCAGGTATGGCAGCTTCTGTTACCTTCTCCATTGGTAAACAGAGCAAGAAAAAAAGCTTTATTATCCCTGTTCATGCCCTCATGGAAGATGAAGATGATTTTTATATCTATACAGTTGAAGACATAGAAAACGGTATTGGTATCATTAGACGTCACAATGTGACACGAGGTTCTCTTACGGGTAGTGGTATCATCTTAACCGATGGAGCTGAAAGCGGTATGCGTGTACTAACAGCAGGAATGAGTCGTGTTCACATTGAGCAGAGAGTTCGGGTAAAGTAGTGAATACCTGTATTACAGAAACGGCCATTAAAAAAAACCGCATCAGTGTTGCACTGATACTCTTTTTCTTCATCGGTGGTATTTTTGCCTATTTTGCTATGCCTCAAGCCAAAGACCCAAAATTTGTCATCCGTACAGCAGTCGTCGTCACACAGTTTCCAGGAGCAACACCTGAACGTATAGAGTCTCTAGTCACCATACCTCTAGAACGTAAGATCCGTCAAATAGAGCAGATAGACCACATTGAGTCTACCTCAAAAAATGGGGTCTCTACCATCTACGTTTATATCCAAGAACGTTATAAAAAGATGACCCCTATCTGGGATGAGATCCGCAAAAAAATAGACCAAGTCCAGCTCCCTCAAGAAGCGGCAAGACCCTTTCTAAACGACAATTACAGTCAGGTCTTTGGTACCCTCGTGACCATTGTAGGAGAAGGGTATAGCTACTCAGAACTTGAGACGATTGCCAACCAGGTGAAAAAGGAGATACTTAACATCAAAAGTGTCGGTCAGGTTGACATTTTAGGACTACAAAAACAGTACATCTACATAGAGTTTTCCAATGCCAAACTCTCAGAGGTAGGTCTCTCTCCTGATGAACTCGGTGAGATCATTCGTAAACGTAACATCATTACTCCGGGTGGATCCGTAACTATTGGGCCACAACGTCTTATTTTGGAGCCTACGGGTAACCTCAACTCTCTTGAAGAACTTGGTAAAACCATCATCCCTATCAAGGGTAAGAGCAATGTGGTCTATCTAGAAGACATTGTCAACATCCGTTCTGGATACTCAGAACCAGCTGATCCTATCACTCGTTCCAATGGAGAACAAGCACTTGTTTTAGCCATTACCTTGAGTGATGGTAGTAACATCATTGAACTCGGTAATGCTGTTAAAGAGAAGATCGCCTTTTTAGAGAGCCAATACCCTATAGGTATTGAGTTTAAACTCGCTTTTGACGAGCCAAAACTGGTAGAGAAGATCATCAATGACTTTATGCTCTCACTCATTATGTCTATTGCTATCGTTATTGCTGTCATGTTTATGACACTGGGATGGCGTACGGGTCTCATCGTAGCCACACTCATCCCTACTGCTATCGCAACCTCGTTTTTCTTTATGTGGCAGTTTAACATCGGTCTTAACCAAGTGTCACTCGCCGCACTCATCATCTCACTGGGTCTCTTAGTGGACAACGCTATTGTAATAAGCGAATCGGTCATTGTGAAAATGGATGAAGGGTTCTCGCCTTTACAAGCTTCTATAGGTGCCGTCAATGAGCTAAGAGTTTCACTGCTAACCTCTTCACTCACCACGGCAGCAGCCTTTTTACCTATCTACCTTGCAGAGTCTTCAGCAGGTGAGTACACCAGTGCTCTTTTCGAAGTGGTTACCATCACACTTTTAAGTTCTTGGGCGCTTTCACTCACCCTAACACCTATGATGACCTACCTCTTTTTGAAACCTACAGAGGGGCCACAGTTTAGTTACAATAATCCTCTGTGTAACAGCTTCAAATCCCTCTTGACACTCTCGCTGAAACATCAGAAAATGTCTGTTTTAGGCGTCTCTGGACTTTTTATCATCTCCCTTTATCTTTTTGGTTATATTCCAAAAATCTTTTTCCCACCGGCAGACCAACTCTCTCTCATCGTTAGAATTGCTTTACCTCTCGGTAGTGATATAGAAGAGACCCGCAAAACAGTTAAAGAGATGGAAATCTATCTTGAACAAAAGAAACCAGAGTATATAGAAGACTACACCTCATTCATCGGTAAAGGTACACCACGTTTCTGGGTCACAAACACCCCAACAGGTGCTGCACCAGAATATGCAGAGATCCTCATCAATGCTACCTCCTTAGACGCATATAATGACCTGCAAAAGCAGATAGAAGAGTTTGGTTTCAACCACTTCTCAACAGCTTACGTCACCGTTAAAAAACTAGACAATGGACCTCCAGTTAAGACCCCTATACAAGTGCGCATTAGCGGTTCTGAAACTAAAGTACTTCAAAAAATCGCTAATGATTTAAAAGTAGAACTTAGTGAGATATATGGTACTAAAGCCGTCAGTGATGACTGGGACAAGTGGGCAGAAAAACTGGTGGTTAACATCAACCCAGCACTTGCACACCATGCAGGTGTCACATATAGTGACATTGCTAACTCCTTGCAGACAGCACTTACTGGTCGTGAAATCACGCAGTATCGTACCAATAACAAGACCATCCCAATTGTCCTGCGTTCTAACCATGACCTCACCTCAGACCTGGCCATGCTTGAGAATACCCTGGTCTTTGTCCCTCAAACAGGAAAGTCAGTGCCATTAACACAAGTCGCAGACATAGATATCTTGTGGAAGCCACCTAAGATCATCCGTCGTGATGGACTACACACTATTACTGTAGGTGCAGAACTTCTCGAAGGTGTTACCGCTTTTGATATCAAAGAGAAACTTGACAAATACCTTGCAGAGCAAAAATGGCCTCTAGGCTATAGCTATGCATATGGTGGAGAGATAGAAAGTTCAAACATGGCACAAAAAGCAGTTTCTGCAAAGTTCCCTATCGCCGCTATGATTATTTTAATACTGCTGATGACACAGTTTAACTCCCTACGTCGTACAGGTATTATCTTAATGACCATACCACTTGCTATTATCGGTGTTGTGTTTGGTCTGCTGATCACACAGTCATACTTTGGCTTTATGACCTACTTAGGTGTTATCTCCCTTACCGGTATTGTTATCAACAATGCAATTATACTGATAGAGCGGATAGAGTACGAACTAGACGTTACCAAGCTTAGTCCTCAAGATGCCATTATAGAGGCTGCACAGCGTCGTATGCGTCCTATTATGCTCACTACAATGACCACAATCGGAGGTCTTATCCCACTATGGCTCACAGGTGGCCCACTATGGCAACCTATGGCCATCGCTATTATCTTCGGTTTGGGGTTTGCGACTGTACTCACATTAGGTATCGTCCCTATCTTCTACTCTATTCTCTTTAAGATCAAGTATCCAAAAGATTATAAGTTCATCTACCATGACCAATGTATTTTAGACCGACCAGATAACATCAAACTCAATGCAAATAAGATAAAAGTATAAGCAACTTCCTTTAATAGTAAGAAATTCCTTGCTATTAAACCTTTCCAAACACAAGTTTTAAGAGTAGTCAAATCCCTCTTAAAGTATAATCACCCACTTCCAACTTCATGGGGCATTAGCTCAGCTGGGAGAGCGCTTCGCTGGCAGCGAAGAGGTCAGCGGTTCGATCCCGCTATGCTCCACCAAATAACAATCTAACGAACTCCACATCAACCTATACAAACCCCTTAAAACAGTACTATTCTTTATTTTTTTGTCTATGTTGGTATTACAGGGCTAGAGGAAAGGTATTTCCCTTACTTGAAATATCATCGAGAAAACATCTTAAAACGCTAGCTGTTGCTAGTATAACAAGCTATAATCATAAAGATAATAGTCTAAGTAAATCTATATAAGAACATTTGAAAAATTGAAGGAACCTAATCATGGGTGAAGAACAGAAGAAAATATTAGAACAACAGTTATGGAACATTGCTAACACCCTTAGGGGCAAGATGGATGCGGATGAGTTTCGTGACTACATTCTTGGGTTCATTTTTTATAAGTACCTTTCTGAGAAGATGGAAGATTATGCAGATGAGATCCTTGTTGAAGATGGGGTTAAATACCTTGATATCAGTGAGTCTAGTGCTGATGGTAAAAAGTATCTTGAAGCCATTAAAGATGAAGCTATTGAAAAACTGGGTTACTTTTTAAAACCTTCTGAGCTCTTTTCTGAGCTTGCCAAACGTGGCAGTGGTGAAGAGAACAACTTTATATTAGAAGACCTTACAGGCATACTTAGAAGCATCGAGCAGAGCACTATGGGGCATGAAAGCGAAGATGACTTTGAGAACCTTTTTGAAGACCTTGATCTTAGCTCTTCTAAACTTGGCAAGACGGAGAAGGCTAAAAATGAACTTATAGCCAAGGTACTGACCCACTTGGACAAGATAGACTTTGAACTGAAAAACCATGACAGAGATGTGCTTGGTGATGC
>JALSUN010000051.1 GCA_027061425.1 Helicobacteraceae bacterium | reverse complement strand
TCAAGCAACTATGGATTATGATCAAATTGATAATGCTCCAGAAGAGAGAGAAAGAGGAATTACAATTGCTACTTCTCATGTAGAGTACGAAACGGACTCAAGACACTACGCTCACGTAGACTGTCCAGGTCACGCGGATTACGTTAAAAACATGATTACTGGTGCTGCTCAAATGGACGGTGCTATTCTTGTTATTGCTTCAACTGATGGACCAATGGCTCAGACTAGAGAGCACATCCTTCTTTCTAAACAAGTAGGTGTACCATACATCGTAATTTTCTTAAACAAAGAAGATCAACTTGATGATGAAGATAAAGAAGAGATGTTAGAACTTGTAGAAATGGAAGTAAGAGAACTTCTTTCTGAGTACGATTTCCCAGGTGACGATACACCAATCGTAGCTGGTTCTGCATTCCAAGCGCTTGAAGAAGCAAAAGCTGGAACAGCTGGTGAGTGGTCAGAAAAAATATATAAACTTATGGATGAAGTTGATGCTTACATACCTGAGCCAGTAAGAGAAACTGAAAAAGATTTCCTTATGGCAATCGAAGATATCTTTACTATCCAAGGTCGTGGTACCGTTGTAACTGGTAAAGTTGATCAAGGTAAAGTATGTATTGGTGACGAAGTTGAAATCGTCGGTCTTAAAGATACTCAGAAAACAACAGTAACTGGTGTTGAGATGTTCCGTAAAGAAATGGATTGTGGTCTTGCTGGTGATAACTGTGGTGTTCTTATCCGTGGTATCGACAAAGAAGCAGTTCAAAGAGGTATGGTTCTTTGTAAGCCAGCTTCAATCAACCCACATACTAAATTTGAAGCTGAAATCTATGTACTTACTAAAGAAGAGGGTGGTAGACACACTCCATTCTTTAACAACTACAGACCACAGTTTTATGTACGTACAACAGACGTAACTGGTTCAGTTCAACTTCAAGAAGGTACTGAAATGGTTATGCCAGGTGATAACGTTAAAGTTAACGTTGAACTTATCGCTCCTGTTGCAATG
>JALSUN010000050.1 GCA_027061425.1 Helicobacteraceae bacterium | reverse complement strand
GACATGGTACTCGGTGGAGGTGTTGTACCGGGGTCTCTCACACTTATAGGAGGCAGTCCTGGTGTCGGAAAATCCACACTACTCTTAAAAGTGGGAGCCAACATCGCATCGACTGGCCGTAACACACTCTACGTTACAGGTGAGGAGTCTGAAGGTCAGGTCAAACTAAGAGCAGACCGCCTTAATGCCACTGAAGACAAACTCTACTTACTCAGTGAAATCAAACTAGAACAGGTTTTAATAGAGCTTCAAGAGCGTGATTATGAGTTTATCATCATAGATTCCATCCAGACCATGTACTCTGAAAATATCACCTCTTCTCCGGGTTCAGTAACACAAGTCAGACAGATTACTTTTGAGTTGATGCGTATTGCAAAAGAGCGTAATATCGCCATTTTTATCATCGGACACATTACAAAAGAAGGCTCTATCGCTGGGCCCCGTGTCTTAGAACACATGGTTGACACAGTCCTCTATTTTGAGGGAGACAGTTCACAAGAACTTCGTATTCTTCGTGGTTTTAAAAACCGTTTTGGTCCCACTAATGAAATCGGTGTCTTTGAGATGTGTAATGAAGGTCTCATCTCCGCAAAAGATATCTCATCACGATTTTTTAGCCAAAGCAAAGCACAACCAGGTGCTGCGCTCACTGTCGTCATGGAAGGTTCTCGTCCACTGATACTCGAAGTCCAAGCCCTTGTCAGTGACTCACATGCACCAAACCCTAAACGACAAGCGACAGGCTTTGACAACAACCGTCTCAACATGTTACTCGCGCTTTTAGAGCGAAAACTAGAGATCCCCCTTAATGGTTATGATGTCTTTATCAACATTGCAGGCGGTATAAAGATCAATGAGACTTCTGCTGACTTGGCTGTTCTTGCCGCTATCATCAGCTCTTTTAGAGACCGCACCATCTCAAAAGAGACTGTCTTTATAGGAGAGGTCTCTTTGGTTGGAGATATTAGAGAAGTGTATCAGATCGATACCCGTTTACGTGAGTTACAGATGCACAACATCAACAAAGTCCTCTTAGCAAAACGCCCAAAAGAGCATCATGGGGTGAAGTGTTATGAGGTAGATGAAGTTACCAAACTCATAGATTGGTTTTAAACTTCTTACTTCTGTGGAATTTGAAGAGAATTTATATATAAACAGTGTATAATTCCGTCATTATAATTTAGAGGATCATCTATGTCTATTCCATGTATCGATGCAGAGTATAAAGGTGAAGAGCGTTACACCAAAATATCTTTAGCATATTCTACACCTGAGCAACTTACTGAAATCAACAAAGCCCTGGAGGTTGTCCTTAAAAACTGTGACCTGGACCACAACAGTTACAGCAGTGACATCTCTAATGGTCGTAAAATTATCGTTATAGAATTTCATGATGACTATGATCGTGAAGGTGGGAAAATCTTAACCCGCCTTATGAAAATCCTTGATATCAAAGAGTGCCAAAACTAATACTTTTTGTATTAGCCCCTCTCATGATAGGAATTGACCTCATCAAACTCGAGCGTATGAAAAGATTGCTTGAAAAATATAATCATAAATTCTTAGAAAAGTACCTCTCTCCCTCTGAAATTCTACTTGTTAAAAACTATAAAACAGCTGCAGGTTTTTGGGCGGCTAAAGAAGCTGCATCAAAAGCCTTGGGAACGGGTATCGGTGCTGAGTGTAGTTTTCATGACATCATGATCTCCAAAACTTCTAAAGGCGCGCCTCTTTTAGTGCTCTCAGACAAAGTTAGAGCAGCATTTAACATCACTTCATCAGCACTCTCTATCACTCATGATGGGGACTACGCTATCGCTGTCGTCACCCATAAAACCAACACTTAAGGCTCTCTATGATCTGTCCATGTGGCTCCGAAAAAACCTACGCTAATTGTTGTAAACTCTATATTGAAGAGGGTAAAAAAGTCCCCAATGTTGAAGTCCTTATGCGTTCACGATATAGTGCCTTTGTCCTCAAAAATGCCCAGTACATTTTAGAGACCAACTACAAACAAGCCATCAACGACAAAGAGATAAAGCTACTAGAGCGTGAGTTTGATAGTGTCGAGTGGTTACAACTTTATGTTATCGACTCTACTAAAAATGAGGTAGAGTTTAAAGCCTATTTTAGAGACTTTGATGAAAAGCTCCATGTCATGCATGAGCACAGTCATTTTGTCTTTGAAAATGGAAAATGGTATTATAGAGACGGTGTCATTTTCAACTCTAAAATAGAACGTAATGAGCCCTGCCCTTGTGGTAGTGGTCAAAAGTACAAACAGTGTTGCGCTAAAAAGTAAAACTGCGGAACACCTTTAAGGGTTCTGAACAATCCCTATAGGATTCCTGTAAAAAGTTCTTCTATTATGCCTTTGTGGGTCATCGTTCTAGCAGGTATTGTCTTGCACTTTCAGCAATTATGGCCCTAATAGGTCTTGAGAATCTCTACAACCCACTGTTTATGACGAACATTCCTTTTTTACCTCAAAATCAGAGCATCTCACTTACTTTTTTATGGACAAATGAACCCATAATTTCCTACTCTTTTACCTTCTCGAAGTAAAACTGCACTGCAGTCTGCTTACATAGGTTTTTTAATGTTTAAAAGAACATACGATATAATAATCTAAAAGGAGTCTATCATGAAAATCAGTTATATTTTAGCTTTGACAATAGCCTTATTACTCACAGCATGTGGAAGTAAGTCTTCAGACAGCAGTGGCAACAGTAACAGTGATGAAACCGGGGTTGATCACTTGGTCATTGATAGTGTTAATGATGCTAAAGGTTACACTTTTAAGACCAATGCAGCAGAGTCTATGTCCGGTTATCAGGTCACGCTTAGTGTCAAATGTGACGGAACCTACTATTACAAAGATACAGGTAATGGCGTCACTCATGTCGCTAGCGGTGGTTCTGTCACACTTGAAGGACTGTTGCTTAAATGGCAAGGAGGAAGCTGGACTGAAGGCGCAGACAGTGCCTCAAACTCAACAGACGGATACCTCATGCTCGGTACAGATCACAAACTGATTGCGGGCAGCAGTTGTTGGCTTGACAATGGAACCGGTGGTGCTCAGTGCCCTAGTAGTCTATTTATTCAATCTATAACTCAAGACGAGACCTGTAATTAATACAGGATAAATAGCTAACATTTTATAAACAGGAAAAGATGATTATAGGTCATCTTTCCCCTAACAATTTTCAAACCTCAGTACCTATTATCAAACATGAAGTTCCAAATGTAAAGCACCTAGTACGCTCAAGATACACCTCTTTCGCCTTCAAAACGCTCTACCCACCCTAGAAACCAACTACAGAGACTTCGATGAAATGTAACAATCCCGGTCCTGTGGAAATGAGAAAAGTATAGATAGAGCTGTACTAAGAAATATTTTTTAAGCTTCTCTCTCTTTTGAAGTCACTTTTCTATTTTTCTCTGTCACTTTCTCATGACTAATTTCACCAGCAATCTCTTGTTCTTTGACCTTGATACCTTCTGGTACTTTTTCAGAGTGGAGTTGTACTGCGGTCTGTTTGTAGTTAGGCTCGCCTGATTTTGGACAGAAGAGCGGCTGGGTCAGCTGGTTGATAAGCTGTGTGTTGAAGTGAAACGGTACAAAGACCTGTCCCGGTGCCATGTTCTGTGTCACTTTGACTATGACATCTTCTACTTTACCACGAGGAGATGAGAGGGTCAGTCTGTCTCCGCTTCTTACTTTCAGCTGCTCGGCATCAGCAGGGTTGATCTCGACCCAGGCTTCGGGAGCCAGATCGTTGAGGATGTCGATGCTGCGTGTCTTGGTTCGGGTGTGCCACTGCTCTACTGTACGTCCCGTGTTCAGCATCACCGGGAATTCAACACTGAGATTCTCTTCCATCGGATACCACTCTAAAGGTAATAGTTTTGCTTTTTTGTCAGCAGTTCTAAAAT
>JALSUN010000049.1 GCA_027061425.1 Helicobacteraceae bacterium | reverse complement strand
TAAAACAGATAGAATCATAAGGGATTCCACTGTCTAAGATCTCACGAAGTGTCTTCTCGTAGAAAGCCACGTCATGAGCACCGGTACATCCTGGTGGAAGGTCCATCATCGTTACAACCACTTCGTGTTTCAGACCATGATGACTAATGCGCTCACCTGAGTACTTCAGGTTTTCAACATCATTAAGTGCATCAAAGTTACGGATCGTCGTTGTGCCGTGCTTTTTGAAAAGCTTGGCGTGCATGTCGATGAGTTCACGAGAACCTGTGTCAAGCATTACCGTGTTAACACCACGTGCAAGTGTCTGAAGGTTTGCATCTGGTCCGACGATCTCACGGAAACGGTCCATCATCGTAAATGCATCTTCATTCAAGTAAAAATAAAGTGACTGGAAGCGTGCGCCTCCACCAAACTCAAAGTGAGTAATTCCTGCCTCTTTCGCTGCTTCTACTGCAGGGAAAAAGTCATCCATCAATACACGACCACCGAAAACGGACTGAAATCCGTCACGGAAAGTTGTGTCCATAATGTCAATAAACTTCTTAGCCATTTCTATCCTTTAGTTACTTGTCTGTGGTGTATGATCGCTGCTGTAATGGCTGCGATCTTTTTAGCATTATTTCCTTGAACTGGTGATGGGGTGTTTTCCGCATCATTCGGCTCTGGAAAAAAACGGTGGACTACTGTTGACATGATGTTCATCATAACAATCATGACAATAAGGAACATAAACACCGTTCCCATACCAAGCAACATGATCTTCAAGCCTTCATAAATATAATTTACTTCCATATTTGGCCCTTTGCACTAAATTTTAACTATAATATTATAAAGCGTATTAAACTCTATATACTCTTTAGCCAATGTATTTTTTCTTTTTTAGATGTTACTTTATGAGACCCTTTCACTCTCATGTTACGTGTTGAATTGTTCTTTCTTATTATCTACAAATTTCTTATAGTAAAATCTTATCTTCTTGGTTAAAATCTAAGCGAACTTCCGTTATAGTTTAAAACTTTACACTATTTAGGACAGTTATGATTGTAGGTATGTTTGAACAAGATTTTATAGCGATTATTCTTTTTGGTATTATTTTAAATTTCATCTTCTCTTTTCTTTTTGGTTGGTACCTTAGTTTTAATATTGGGATACAAGAGATGATGATGAGTAAGGGTGATAAAAAACAGCCAAGTTGGATGATCTTTTCACTGATTGTCCCTTATGTAAAAATGGGTATCACCCTCTACCGTGTCACCATTTTACAGCTCTATTTCCTCAACCAAGGGCTCTCTCATAAGGATTTTTGGGTCTACCTCACACAAGAGAACAACAACTAAAAAGGTATTTCAATGATTAGGACTCTTTTATTACTTGCACTTCTTTTTAGTGCCAGTTATGGTATCGGTTTAAAACAGATGCAGACAGAGCACCGGGTAGCACTGGTCGTTGGTAACGCATTTTATGATGAGCATGAACTCCCCTTCGCTACCAAGAACTCTAGAAAAATAAAAAAGTTTTTAGAAGAGAATGGTTTTTATGTCTATTATGGTGAAAACCTTGACAAAAAAAACTTCATACGACTCTTGCGTAAGTTTAATCGTAACCTAAAACCTAAAGGCATTGGTCTTATCTACTTTTGTGGTCATAGCGTTCAGACCAAAGATAAAAATTATCTTATACCTGTAGAACATGGCATCTTGGATGAGACCATGATCCTACAAAAAAGTATCTCCTTAAATGCACAGTATAGTCGTATGGATGGAAGCTATGACCGTCTCAACATTGTTATACTCGACAGCTCTTTCAAAAAGCCTTTTGGAGATCATTTTATCCCTAAAAAGGTAGGTCTTGCCACTGTCTACTCACCTAAAGCACATGTTTCCATCTTCTCGAACCATGCTAACACCATCAACACTTCAGAGACTTTTACACAGGACTTTTTAACAGTTGCCAGTCAACATGACCTAGAGCTCAGTGCCCTTAAAGAGAAGGTCAAAGCGTTAAGACTAAAGCACCATAAACCCAAACCTTGTATTACCATCGCTAAAAACCAGCCTTTCTATTTTGTATTACCCAAGCATCTTCCAGACCAAGATGCTTTAGCCTACTCCAAAATCAAAAGCAGTAAAGATAAAAAAGTCCTAAAAGCGTTTATAAACAGATACCCCAACAGCAAATACAAGTCTAAAGTACAACATCAACTCAACAGTTTGAATGCCTCTAATAAAAAGAGGCAGACTATAAACAAGAATAAAAAGTTTAAAGAAGAAGCAGATGCTGCGACAAAAGCCCTAAAAAAGAAAAATGCTATTATGTTTAGACATGTAAAACCTGAAGATGTTGAAAAAAATACACAAAAAAAACCAAAAGAACGCAACAAGAAACCTATTTTACTTGAGTAAGCCTTGCTATAGCGTTATAACTATTTATAATGCGTGAAAATGTAACATCGTATTTTTTTAACATATATTTGATATTCTTATATACTCTTCTAAAGTCACAACACGCTATAATTCTATCAATATGTAATAAGGAATATTTATGAAACTATCGTTATCTTTGGCATTAATGCTGGGTATTGCTACACTTTTTCAAGGGTGTAGTGGAGAAGAAGCATCAACTAAGGACAAGAAATCTGACAAAAAAGTCGAAGTAACTATAGCTGGAGCGACAACACTTTCAAGTCTTTTCAAAAAAGCTACCGTTTGTGTTGATGAGAACAGTGATAAAATCTGTAATGAAAATGAGCCAAAAACAACTACCACATCAGAAGGACTGTACGAGCTTACTATAGATCACGAGTTAGCTGAAGGTACACTTCTTGTAGCAGAAGGTGGTATTAGTATGCTTCCTCGTGAAGAAAATGCATCTACTGTAAATGAGATCTCTTTTTACAAGTACTACAGTAAAAATGAGTCTGTGAAAGAGCAGAACATCAATCCTATGAGTACTATTGCTGTTTTATACATGGAAGACAATCCTTCACAAGGGTATGAAAATACATTGTCTACTTTAGCAAACAGATACGACCTTGACGAAAGTCGTCTTTTAGATGATCCTATTGCTGTCTCTTCAACATGGTATAGTTGGTTTACTTCAGGTCCTGAATTTTTAGAAAAAGTAGCTGCACTTGATATTTACTTAAACAAAACAGGCGTTACAAAACACGATACAACGAAAAAAGCTGCTGCTAATAATGATTCTACACCAACATCAGACGAACTGGATCAAATCCTCGCTGATAACAAAACCCTCTTTGATGAATATTGGAAGGCGCTATCAGACTATATCGAGTCCCTTTCTACTTCTCTGACATCGTGGTATGATGATTGGATGGCAGACGAGGCAGCACAAGACCCTCAACCTGAACCAGATCCAGATCCGAAACCAGCAGTACCTGTTCAAGTCAACCTTACAAAAACAGACTTGAATGGTGTATGGTATATTATTGATAGAAGTGGTGATAAGACCTGTTCATTTATTGATGGTAATAACATAAGTGTTACAGAAGCAGATGGAACAACAACGAACTTAACTTTATCATATAAACAAATTGATCCGAAACGGGCTTCTATTAAACTCACGTTAGGCTTCTTTACTGCAGACACCATCGTGTTTGACAAATATATGAATAACCGTACATTTGATGGTCACTACACTTCTGATGGTGAGACATTGAGTGGTTCTAGTATGACTTCTATCACAAACTGTAAAGCAGACAAACTCGGACTGTAACCTCTCTTTTGAGCACATCATGTGCTCGATCTTTTAAAACACATTAACTTCTCTCCCTTTTTTTAAAACATAATGTATTTATCATTTCATTTGCATATAATATAGAGTAACTAGACTATTTTTCTTATATTAAGGATGTTAATTGTTTAAAAAGCGCCTCAACACAATGACAACTTTTTTCATCCTCTTCTCTATATTTGTTCTCATCGCCACCACAGTTCTTATCTTTACCTCGTGGTATGAAGTTAAGAAAAAAGCAACACTAGAACTTCAGTACATCAACAAAATGGTCTCCAGTTCTTACGCATCAGACCTTCGCCAGTATGAGACCCTAATGGGTCTTTTAGGTGCCCGTCTTCAAGAGCGCAATGTACTTAAACACCCTTATGCAGCTCAGAAGGTGATACGCAGACCACTAGAGACCAACCCTGCACTCGCTGGTTTTGGTATTGCGCGTCCGGATGGACAGCTCTTGGGTATCTCTTATATACCTAAAAACTATCCGCTCCCTAACCTACTCGAAGATAAACATGCAAGAGAGAGTTTTCAAGAGACCCTAAAAAAACGAAGAATGGTTGTAGGGCATACCTATTTTGTTGAGTTAATAGGAAAATGGGTCATACCACTTCGTGTGCCCATCTATGATGATCGGGGTAAGCTTTCTTTTATATTGACATCAGGCATTGACCTTTCTTTGAGTGAAAATTCATGGAACTCCAGTAGCTTTCCAAACCATATAGGTATCGCTCTTGTCCGTGATGACAACTACTTCTCTTATGTCTCTGACATAGATAAAAAAGATTATTCTGCTTGGTATTATCAACCTGTACCCAGAGAGACACTTTCACAACTCGGTTCTAAGGACATACGTGCCACAGGAGCGAACACATTTGACATTGTGGACAGAAGCGGTAACAAGTTATTAGTAAATTCAACTTATGACAGAGACTTTCATTTTTTAAGTATTACAGATGTTAGCTATGAGAAGTTGTATAAAGATTTATATAACCAACTCAACTACTTTGTACTAGGTATCATACTTTTCTACCTCTTTACTCTCTACTTTTATACCATCAACCATAAACGTGACAAGGAACTCACTCGTGAACTCATTTGGACTGCAAACCATGATGCTTTAACCACACTTCCTAACCGTTACTTTCTCCAAAACAAAACCAAACATTGGAACGATCTCCACCGTAACTATAGTGCCTTATTCATGGATTTAAATAATTTTAAATCTATCAACGACAACTATGGGCACCCTTTTGGAGACAAACTGCTTATCATCCTTGCAAAACGTCTTAAAAGTGTCATAGAAAAGCATGAGCATGTCATACGACAAGGCGGTGATGAGTTTATCATCCTCACACCAAGAGCACCTGAGAGTATTGCACAGTTTGCGCAACACATCATACATATTCTCAATGAGATGGTTATCATAGACAACATCACTCTCTATCCTAAAATCACCATCGGTATCGCCCATTATCCTCAAGATGCTGAGTCTATAGACCTTCTCTTAAGTAAGGCAGACATGGCACTCTATAAAGCCAAGGAAAATAAAATAGGATATTTAGAGTACTCTCATAAACTTGATGAAGCCTCTAAAAAGCGTCTAGACATTGAACTTCAACTCCGTAATGCTATTGAAAATGATGAGATGTATATGCTGCTTCAGCCACAACTGAATGCAGGGACTTTAGAAGTCGAAGGGGTAGAAGCACTCATACGATGGAACAATCCAAAACTTGGTCAGATCTCCCCAGATCAATTTATAACTATCGCAGAAGAGACAGGACAAATCCACGAATTAGGACACTTTGCACTGAAACGCGCCTGCTATATGGTCTTAAAGGTATGGCAAGAGACCAACACTACCTTTACTCTTTCTGTCAACGCTTCAGCAGATGAACTCCTTCATAAAGATTATCTGGCCCAAGTACTTATGGTGGTAGAGGAGACAGGATTTCCAAAAGATAAACTTATGATAGAAGTCACAGAGAGCCTGCTTATCAATGATGTCCGTAAAGCAAAAGAGGTACTGACAGCACTCAGACTTGAAGGCATCGGTATCTCACTCGATGATTTTGGGACGGGGTACTCTTCATTAAGTATGCTGAAGGGTCTTCCCGTCACCGAACTCAAAATCGACCAAAGCTTTATTTTTGACATGCTCCACGACGAGCAAAACCTACAACTCACCCGATCTATCATCACACTCGGAAATCTTTTAGAATTGAAAATTGTTGCAGAAGGTGTAGAAGATGAGGCCCAAGTTTTTGAACTTCAAAACAGTGACTGTACCCTACTGCAAGGGTACTATTTCTCTAAACCCTTGTCAGAAACAGACCTTATAACCTTCATTAATAATAGTATAGAGAATGAAGTTATAGCGTAAGAAAACATTTGTCAGTAGTAAGAAGTTGAAAATCTGAAATGGATAAGTGATTTATGATATTAAAGAGTAAGTGGTGGGTCCTGACGGACTCGAACCGTCGACCACTCCGTTATGAGCGGAGGGCTCTAACCAACTGAGCTAAAGACCCACTTGAAGTGTGAAACGCGCAATTATAGGCAAAGTTTCTTTAGACGAAACTTTTTTGACCCCTTCCTGAGTACATTTCTTGAAATCTGAAGGTAATGAGGTTTTGAAGGATGGCAAAAAGTATCATAAAGTTTACAAAACTACTGCCGCCATAACTAAACATTGGCAAGGGAACACCCACGACGGGTGCGAGTCCCATCGTCATTGCGATGTTGACAGACATATAGACAAAGATCATAAAAGAGATACTGACAGAGACAACTTTTATATACATATCTGCAGTGTTAAGCCCCAGACTTAGAAGATGCAAGATGATAGCAGCATAAAGTGTTATCAGTAAGAATGCCCCAATAAAGCCAAAACGTTCAGTCACATAGGCAAAAATAAAGTCACTTGAAGCGATAGGAAGAAACTTCATCTGGGTCTGTGTCGCCTCTTCCTTCACCTTGCCTATAACACCACCGGAACCTATAGCAATGATGGATTGCTGTACATGATAAGAAGGTTTCTCTGCAACAAAGTCTGAAATACGCTGCTTTTGATACGTATGAAGCTGTGTATATAATAGTGGAGCAGAGATCAGCACACCCACAATTAAACTGGCCCAGATCTTCCAATGCACCCCCACCAAAAAGAGTGTACCAATACCAATGAGCAGTAAGACAGTAGCTGTTCCCAAATCAGGTTCTTTAGCAATTAAAATAAAAGGCAACAAGATATAAAAGCTTATCTTCAAAAAGTCAATGGCTCTATATCCACCGACAGGGGGAGGATTTCTACTAATGATATAAGCTAACATCATAATAAATGCAGGTTTCATCAGTTCTGAGGGCTGAATGGTAAAGTTAATAAAAGGGATATCTATCCAACGCTTAGCCCCCAATCTTGAGTGTCCAAAAAACTCCACCGATATCAGCAGTATGATGTTTAACCAGTAGACAAAAGGGATCAGCCAGTTAAAGCGTCTTAATGGGAGTAAAAAGAAGAAGATGAAAACAACAATACCAACACTCACATAGACAAAATGTTTCTGTGCCAAGACCGGATGGACCTCACCAATCAACCAATGTGAAAAAAATATGAGTGGAAGTAATAAAATAATGGTCAGATAATCAAAATGTGCTAAAATACGTCGATCAATTCTAAACACAATCTCTACCTTTTATAAAACAAATATTTTTTTCAAGCGGATTGTAACATAATGGACAATAATGACACCAAAAAGCAGTACTTTCACCGTAGATACCAGCGCACGTCTTGACACTTTTTTAAGTGGAAAACTCGATGTAACAAGAAACCAGATCGCACAGCTTATTAAGCAAAATGCCATTACTGTTAATGGTAAAAGCACCAGTAAGCCGGGACTAAAACTTAAAATCGACCAAGAGGTTCACATCACTTTTCCTGATGCTAAGGTTACACCTGCTCTTGAGATCAATTTTGATGTTGAGATCTTGTTTGAAGATGATGACGTTTTAGTCATCAACAAACCCTCAGGCTTAACCGTACATCCAGCACCCAGTGTTAAAGAGGCGACACTTGTTGACTGGCTTAAACATAAGGGCATCAGACTCTCTACGATTAGTGGTGAAGAACGTCACGGGATCGTACACCGCCTTGACAAAGGGACTTCCGGCGTCATGGTCGTTGCTAAGAACAATGAAGCGCACGAAGCTCTCTCAGCACAACTACAAGACAAGTCCATGGGACGTTTTTACCTTGCTGTTATACAACCTCCACTCAAAGAGGAGATGGTACTTGTAGACAAACCCATCGGGCGTAGTGCCCAAAACCGTCTGAAGATGGCAGAGGTAGAAGGCGCCAAAGAGGCAAAAACACTTTTCAAACAGTTGGCTGTCTCTGAAGATGAAAAAACAGCACTCATCGCTTGTAAGCTTTTCACAGGGCGAACCCATCAAATCCGTGTACATTTAGAGACTTTCTCTCGTCATATCTTGGGAGACCACCTTTATGGTCTCAAAAAAGAGAAGGTAGAGCAGATCTTACTCCACGCCTATGTCTTGTACTTCGTACATCCAACGACCAAAGAGCGTTGTCAGTTTAATGCTGATGTACCCGCGCCTATGCAGACTTATTTAGATAAATATTTTGACAAGGAGAATATCAATGTACAGTTACCTCATACGAATTTTGAGCGTCACTTCAATAATGGTGCTGCTTAGTGCCTGTAATGGAGGTGCGCCAAAACCTGCACAAATAGACCGTTCACTTCCTAGCATCTCTGTCAATGGCTACCTCAGTGACATGACCTCCGTTGCATTTGAGTGGAAACCGGTGGAAGATCCACGTGTCAAATATATTGTTGTTTATAGAAATGATCCCAGTTCAAAGACACCTAACAAGTTAAAAGAGATCAATGCGCTTGAAAAAGTGAGAGCTACACATTACCTAGACCGTGATCTACAACCAGGTACTATCTACTACTACAGTTTTGCCACTAGAGATGCTAAAGAGCACACTTCACTTGCTACCAAGAAGATCAAGGCACAGACCCGTCCTCTTCTACCTTCTGTGAGCTATTTTGCTGCCTCTGATCCCTTGGCAAGAGCTGCAAAACTCATCTGGCGTCCACATACAGACATGCGTGTTGTTGAGTACAGACTTGAACGTCGCATGAATGGTCAAGATAAGTGGAAAAAGATCGCTACAATTGATGGACGACTCAATGCTGAATATATTGATGAAGATCTCAAAGACAATACCCGTTACGAGTACCGCCTCATCGCTATTACCTTTGATGATTTTAGATCTAAACCAAGTAAAGTCGTAGAAGTCAACACCATACCACTGCCACAGATCATAAAGCAAGTAAGTGCATCTCAGGGTAAAGCTGGAGTGATTGAGATCAGTTGGAAAGTACCAAAAGATCCTACCATAACAGGTTACAACCTCTACCGTGCCTCGAGTAAATCTGGACACTATAGTCTCTTAAAAGAAAAACTAAAAAGTACTCACTATACGGACACTGTCAAGACACCTGGAACACAATACTTCTACAAGGTTGTAGGTCTTAACAAGTACAATATCCAAGGCGATCTCAAGCTTGCAGTCTCTGTAACTGGAACCACCCTAGATGCTCCACGTGCTCCTAAAAACCTTGTTGCCATGGTAGAAAATGCTACTGTTCAGTTAACATGGAAGTCTAGCGACCAGCGTATTGTCTCTTTTGTTGTTATCAAAAAGACTGAAAAAAGTTTTATCTCAAGCGAGACTAAAGAATTTAAAAACATCAAAAAAACCTTGATGATAGACAGTTCACTCCAACCAGACGAAAAATATACCTATAGTGTTATCGGTGTTGATAAAAATGGCATACGCTCTGCTCCATCAAACACCGTAGTTGTAAAAATTCAAAATAAAAAGTAACCATGCCACATATCCATATAGAGACATTTAAGCCTATCCCTTTCCCCGCCCAACATGAAGGTGTCACGTTTCACTACATGGCGTCTAATGTCAAACACAACAACGAACACCTCATCGCAACAACGTTAGAAGACAAAGAGTTTTTTCTTCTTGTTAAAGATGTTCCTGAAAATGTCTTGCTTAAAAGTGAAAAGATCACCCGTCCCGCTCCTACCTATATAGTAAAACGTGCACTCAATGCTTATGCCTCACTGTCTCAAGCCAAGGTTCTCTCTTCAAATGTCAACGATACTTCTAAAAATATTCATCTTGAAAAAGATGCATCTCTCTGGAATATTCATGATTTTGCTGAAAAATTCCCAGATGCTAAAGATGTGCGCATAGAGGTTGGGTTTGGTTCTGGACGTCATCTTTTACATCAGGCAAAAGAGAACCCTGACATCTTGTTTATCGGTATAGAGATCCATAAACCTTCCGTAGAACAGGCACTCAAACAGATTAATATTTTTGGTCTTGACAATGTCATCTTGCTTGATTATGATGCCCGCCTCTTTTTAGAGTTGGTCCCCTCTAACATCGTCAGTCGTATTTATGTTCATTTTCCTGTGCCTTGGGACAAAAAACCCCACCGCCGTGTAATTTCTACTGCATTTATCAACGAGTCTACCCGTGTGCTTGCACCACTTGGACAACTTGAACTTCGAACAGACAGCGAAAACTACTTTGCTTACTCATGGGAGACTTTTATCTCACTGACAAAGGCACGTCTACAGGTCAACAAAAACCAAGAGATCGCGATTAGTTCCAAATATGAAGACCGCTGGAAAAAGATGGAAAAGAACATCTATGACATCACTTTGATCAATGAAGAGGAGAGTCAACCCTTAAGTATTGAGGGCTCTTTTGCCTTTAGTAAAGGCTTAGACGAAGAGCGTCTGCTTGCTCTTACAGGCAGTACACATAAAAACAAAAGTGGCTTTGTTCATTTTGAACGCAGTTACAAGACGACAGACGGTGCTATCCTTCTACGTCTCTCTTTAGGAAGTTTTGAGCGACCCGAGCACCTCTATGTCAGAGTAGATACAGATATTACGGATTATCTCTACACTAAACCTGTCCCATCAAAAGTTAACTTTATGATGCATAAATTTTTAGATGGACTGCTTCATGGATAAGGTTATATTTGCTAAAGACCTCTCTCTTGCCTACAACACCCAAGAGAGTATTATCTCGCAAGCCAACTTCTCGGTCAGTTCCGGCGACTTTGTTTTTATCACGGGAAAGAGTGGTAGTGGAAAGTCAACACTTCTACGCTCATTTTTTGGTGCATTAAAACCCACTATGGGTTCATTAATCGTTGGAGGCGTCGAAGTCAACAACATCTCCACTTCAAAACTGAACTTTTTACGCCGTCATATCGGAATCGTTTTTCAAGACTATAAACTGGTAAAAGAGTGGACTATAGAGAAAAATGTTGCGTTACCTCTCATCATTAATGGCTTTGCCAAAGATGTCAGTGATATACAGGTAGACAAACTTCTCAATCACGTAAAACTCTCACATAAAGTGGGGAAATACCCGCCAGAACTGAGTGGTGGAGAACAACAACGAGTAGCCATGGCACGAGCACTTGCACATAACCCCATCTTGATCTTGGCAGATGAGCCTACTGGTAACCTTGACAACTACTCTTCCAAACTCATCTGGAATCTGCTTGCAGGTGCAAACACACAGTTGAAAGCAACTGTTTTAGTAGTCACCCACAACATACCGGAAGATTTGGGTGTTGAGTATAAACATTTTAATATTGATGGAGGGAGTGTTTATGAAGTCAGTTAAGAACCATCTCTCTCTTATCATTGCTCTTTTTAGTATTGTCTTTACACTGCAGTTGTACTTTATAATGGAACGTGTGGTCTTCTCTTATGAGGAGAACCTTAATGAAAACTACAAAATCGTTGTGGTAACACAAGAGTCCATTGCACCAGAGAAACTCACAAGGATCTCTAGTAAAATAGATAAAGTAAGCGAACTCTCAACCCAAGAGCTCATTGCCAACCTTCAGACCCAGATAAAAAAGCGTCATATCGATCTGCTTAAACTCTCTTTACCCCATTTTTACTCCGTGACACTAAAACATTATCCTAGCCCCAGTGACATTAAAGAGATTCATAAAAAACTCGATAGAGAACATGCCATTACTCGTATAGAAGACTTTTCACAAAGTCATGACGCCCTCTACAAGTTACTGCTACTCTTCAAGTCTGTCGTCACTTGGTTTGCCATGTCTATCTTAGCTGTCACCCTGCTTCTCATCTTAAAAGAGATGCGTATCTGGCAATTTCAGCATAATGAGCGCATGAGTATCATGGCCATGTTTGGAGCCCCTGTATGGATGCGATCTGCTGTACTGTTTAGACTCGCATTGGTTGATGCTGTGGTCGCTGCATTTTTAGCCATCATGACCTTTATCTATATAGACTTTTTACAATTGGGAAAGACCCAGCTAGAGAGCATCGGGATAGAGGTCGTTCTTTTTGATCCTATCAAGGACAGTATGATTATTATAGGCGTAGCACTTAGCCTCTCTATCATCCTGGCGACACTTATTGTTATCGGACATAAAGAAGAGGTATGATGCGACTATTACTCGTTGCACTTTTTTTGCTGCACACCTCACTTTTTGCGACACAAGATGTCTCTAAACAGATTAAAAAAACCCATAAAGAGATCCAAAACTACGATAAAAAGCACTCAACTTTAAATAAAAAGATGAAAGAGATCGCAAAAAAGATCCTTGCATCTGAGAAAAAGTTGGTGCAACAAGAAAAAGAGATCACGGAACTCACTAATGCTCTGAAAGACTCTACTTCTAACTATGATGCCAACCGAAAAGAGCTGGCACAACTTCAAGACAAACAGAAGTTACTTGAAGGAAAGCAGGGGCTAATAGAAAAAGAACTCATTCGCTCTATTGCCCGTAATATCTCTATTAATGCGCTCAACTCTACAGACAGAACCCTCACTACAAAATCTATCATGGTAGAAGAGATTTTGAAAGTGTTAAGAGAAGAGACCTTGTTACGCATTTCTGAACTCGATAAAGAGAGAAGTATCAACCAAAAGAAGATTTCCAGTTATCAACAACGTACAAAAAAGCTTAAAAGCAGTATTAACGATATTGATAACAAAAAAGCGAAGCTTGTAAAAATAAACCGTCAAAATCGTGCAGAGATCGCCTCTATGCAAAAAGATAAAAAACGTTATAAACGTTCTATAGAGACACTCATGGCGCAAAAACGTTCTTTGAGCAACACCCTCAGCCGTCTTAATATCATACAGTCCAATGAGAAGACAAAAGCAGAATCTGCACATAAGAGATCAGGCAAAAAAGCCACGGCAAAGGTAACAAAAAAAGGGGCAAGTTTTCAAAAGGTGAAGTCTAAAAAGTACCGCGGTAAAAAAACCTTCGCTCCACTCTCTGGCTACAAACTCACCAAAAAGTTTGGTCCCTATACCGACCCCATCTATAAAATTAAAATTTATAATGAGTCTGTCACCTTACAGCCTACTTCACGTAACGCCAAAGTAAGAACTGTCCTTAATGGTAAGGTCATCTTGGCCAAAAAGACCCAACTTCTTGATAATGTTGTCATCATAAAACATGCCAATGGTCTCCATACCATCTATGCCCACTTGGATCAAATAGCACCTACTATTAGAAAAGGGAAGAAAGTCAAAAAGGGGGCGACTATAGGTCGTGTTAATCATGAGCTAACATTTGAAGTGACACAAGATAGTTTTCATATCAATCCTATGACACTAATTAGATAATATTTTCTATTTGATAAGACCTTGTTGGTCTTTTCAGGTTTGTTAACTCCTAATCTTGATTACCCACTGTCTTGCTATTTTAACTATAGCGATCAAACTTTTTTACAACTCAGTAGCTAGTACTTTTCTACATTTTGTTGTTGTCTCTTTTCTTGTTTGTATACTTCCTTGCATCTGTAATTGTGGCGGACTAAACTTTTTCTCTCTGTCGCGTCAGAGAGATAATTTTTAGGAAAAAGAGAGAGACGCTATTGTTGAGAGTGAGTAACTTACAATCTAAAGCAGTTCCATTTTCGATCTTTATATTG
>JALSUN010000048.1 GCA_027061425.1 Helicobacteraceae bacterium | reverse complement strand
ATCTCTACCTCAAAAAGAAAATCCTCAGCAAAGACCTTATCACTGATTTGATGCATAGGTTTTAGACCTTTAGTAGGATTTTGTCTAGCCATGCAGTAGGCAAGATACGTTTTAAGTTACCAAGTAGGTGGGTCGCTGTGGTGACATAGTAACGTGGGGCAGGGCGCTTCTTTTCAAGGGCTAAGATAACTTTGTCTATGACTTCTATAGGCTCTTTGGTAAAAGGGTCATTCTCGCTTTTTTTCTCTTCACGCTCTAAAACCTCTTCTTTGTACGCTTTAGTGAAGACACTGTTCTCAACATCAATATACTGTAAAAACTTTTTAGTAGCGTTGTCACGAAACTTAGAGTGGATGGGACCTGTATTCATAGTGATGACAAAGATATTACTGCCATCTAATTCCAAACGGAGGGTGTCACAAAGGCCTTCTATGGCGTACTTACTCGCATTATAAGCCCCGCGAAAACGAAGCGCTATAATCCCAAGTATCGAAGAGTGCTGAATAATCCGTCCGTAACCTTGTTTTCGCATAATGGGAATGATACGACGGGTGAGTTCGTGAAGTCCTATGACATTGGTCTCAAACTGCTCACGCAAAGCATCACTTGGAACATCTTCCAAAGCTCCAGGTTGACCATAACCGGCATTGTTAAAAAGTGCATAGAGTGTGCCACCAGTCTCTTTGAGTACCTGTTCAAGTGCTCGGTCTATAGAAGCAGTGTCTGTAACATCAAGTTGTAAAGCATGCAGACCCTCTTCTTTAAGACGCATCACATCCTCTTCTTTTCGTGCGGTGGCGAAAACCTCATAACCGTGTTGGTGTAAATATTTTGCTGTCTCATAGCCAATACCGCTAGAACAACCTGTGATAAGAACTGTTTTTTTCATAAAAAGATTTTAGCGTAATAGTTTATGAATTGTTTATGAGAGGGGCCTATAATGATTTTATAAATAAAGAAGTACTCAGGTAAATAGGAAATAGTGACTTTTAAAAAGTTCAAATTCGTGGATTCCTAC
>JALSUN010000047.1 GCA_027061425.1 Helicobacteraceae bacterium | reverse complement strand
TTTTGTTCAGGATCTAAGATCTCTAACAACACAGCGGTAGGATCTCCACGACCAGAACGTCCGACTTTATCGATCTCATCAAGAACAATAACGGGGTTCATCTTCTTCGCATCGATAAGTCCCTGAACAATACGTCCAGGCATAGCGCCTATATAGGTTCGTCTGTGTCCTCTAAGTTCATTAACATCCTCTAGTCCACCTAATGCGATGCGAATAAGAGGACGTTTCAGTGCCGTCGCTATAGAATTGGCTAAAGAGGTTTTACCCACACCAGGGGGGCCTGCAAAACATAATATAGCACCACTTTGACTGTTTTGTGTCTTACCACGAAGTTCCATAAGCTCTTTGACTGAAAAATATTCAGCGATGCGTTCTTTTGGTTTACTCAAAGAGAAATGGTCTTTGTCTAACTGCTTTTCAACATCAGTGATGTCCATCTTCTTCTTTGCGATCTCTCCAAAAGGAATCTCAAGTACCCACTCTAAATAGCTCTGTATCATACCAGCATCTGCAGAGTCAGGGTGCATTCTTGCAAAACGCTCTAACTGTTTATTGATCTCTTTATAAACATCATCTGCCATTTTAGATTTTTTAGATTCTAACTTTTTACGATACTCTTCTATCTCTTCATCACGTTGGTTGTCTGTGCCCAACTCTTTTTGAATCTGCTTGAGTTGTTCTTTTAAAAAGTACTCTTTGTTGACCTTTTCTATACGACTTTGAACCTTGGAACGTATCTCTTTTTGAAGTTTGTTGGCTTCTATCTCTGCGATAAGTATGTCGATAAGCATTAAAAAACGCTTCTCAATGTCTGCCTCGATAAAGAGTTTATAAGCTTCATCTTTTTTCATCTTGATGGTACTACAAATAAGATCAGCAATGCGGTTATACTCATGGTTCTCTTCGATAGTACGCAGTAGGTCTGGAGGAAAATACCCACTCACCTGTGAAAGTACACGTACCTTCTCACGCACTACCTCTAAAATAGCATCCATTTTTAAAGCATTTGCCTCTAAAGGTTCTATAACATCGACTAAGGCTTTGAGGATAGGATCAGTTGTGACATTTTCTACTATTTGTGCTCTTGCCAATCCTTGAAACAGTACTTTGACCCGTCCATCAGGAAGGGCTACTTTACGCATAATAGAACCAACAACTCCAGCACTGTAAATAGCATCAAAGTCGCGTTCACCTTCATGATCGTCTTTAGTAGGACAGACAATGACTAAGGCATCATTTTCTATGGCTTCTGTCGCTGCTGCTATGTTTTTTTCATCATTCAAAAAAAGTGGTGAAATCATAAAAGGGTATAAAAATATATCATCTTCAGCGATGACAGGAATAGTGGTTGGAAATTTATCATAATTTTCTAGTTGCATTAGAGCTCCATATCGAATATATTTAGGTGTTGGGGATTTTTAGAAGCCTGCCCCATTTGGGTTAAGTGAGCGTTGGTAGTTCTCTTCACTGGTTTCAGGATCTTTGTCAACAGTTTTAGCCTGACCTTTAGAGTTACGAGAGACAACACTCTGGGTATCTGGTAAAATTGGTGCGTACCAACTACCAGTGCCATCACCTTCAAAGATCTCTTTGTACCATGCCACATTGGCCTTTTCTATATCGTCCCAATCTACCCAATTTTCACGTTGAATACTGCGATAATATTCCGTTCCCATAGGTTTATCTATACGCTCATATAAGAGTGCAATACTTTCATTAAGAGAGGCACGTGCCAATATCAGTCTTGTTAACATCGTATCAACAATAGGAAAATAGATAGAGTGAGGATACTTCACTTTAAACTTCATACTCGAAGCAATAGCTTCGTTAATGAGACCTTGGTCACGTCTGGGATTGGGAAGTGCCATATATTTAGCTTTAATCTTCAAGTACTCACTGTATTCTAATTCACCTGGAGTCGCATAACGCTTGATGTACTCATTTAGAAAGTGCTCGGCTAAAAGATACTCTTCATACTGCAGATGTGACTGCGCCATAATCATGGTTGCCTCTGGTAGTAGTGGAGAACCTATGTGCTCACTCTGTAAAGAGCTATAGTAGTTGTCAGCTTTATCAAGGTTGCCATCAGAGATAGAGGCGATCATCTGTTTGTACCAGTAGGCAGCAGGCTTGTTGTACTCTTCAATGTCTTTTGCACACCCTGTTAAAAGGAGCATCAGTGTTATAAAAATGGTTAAATGTCTCATATCTTCTCGTTAAAAAATTTAAAAGGCTATTTTAGCAAATATGTTGTTAATAATACGTCAGAAGCCCAATAACATGGACTATTGTCATATATATCTTCTATTTACACAAGTGGCGCTATACTTTTTACAATTATTTAACAAGGAGTAGCATGGAAATTGATAAAAAGGATATAGAGAAGTTTAAGCGTCTTCATATTCAAAGCATCACTGCCCTTGCAACTATAGCTCCACAAAGTTATGAAGACAGAGTCATCTATACTCAGATGCAGATCGAGCAATTCCAAGTTATTGATGCTACAGTTGAACGTATTTCCAATTCTCCAAACCGCACCCTTATCAGCCTCTATGTTCACAACTTCTCTCACCCTTTAGAAGCCATACTGTTTCATCCTAAACCTTATCAATTACGCCATTTTGTAGTAGGAGAACAAGCATATTACTATGGAAAAGTGAGCTGTAGCAGTGGACATTGTCAAATGAGCCATCCGCTTAAGATCGATGCTGTTGGAAGTGTTGTTCCCAAGTATAAAACCATTTTAAGAGCAGATGTTTTTCAACGTCTTATTAAAAGATATATTACCTTGGAGAACCTCCTCAAAGAAGGACTTTTAGAAGGTGTCGCCAAACTTCTAGTTAGCATCCATTTTCCCAACCAAGACCAAGGCAAGACACTCTCCAAACATCAACTCCAAGCACTCAAGTTTGCTGAACTGTTTGAGTACATGAAGATGTTGAAAGAGAAGAGACGCTACTTTCCCGCTAAACACCAACTCACTGGGGAGTGGAGACCTTGGGCACAAACACTTCCATTTACCTTGACTGATGAACAGCAAAATGCCATACAGGATGTCGAAAGTGATCTAAAAAGGAAACATGCCGCCAAACGTATGATTGTGGGTGATGTTGGTTCGGGAAAGACTATGGTCATCTTGGCTGCAGCACTCATGGCACAACCCCACCGTGCTATCTTGATGGCACCCACTACCATCCTCGCCCAACAACTTTTTGATGAAGCTCAAAAACACCTTCCTCACTTAAAAAGTGTGCTGGTGCAAAACAGTACTAAAAAGAGTCTTAACCTCTCAGAATACAACTTCCTCATCGGTACTCATGCCCTGCTCTATCGTGACCTTCCTCAAAGCGCACTCATCATGATAGACGAACAACACCGCTTCGGAACGGCACAGAGAAACCTGCTAGAAAAGCTCATCACCAATAACCGACAACCAAAAACTAAAAACCAGAAACCAAAAACCACTGACCAAAAATCAACAACCAAAAACCAAAAACCAAATACCACCCCCCGTCCCCATTTTTTACAATTTTCAGCAACTCCCATACCTAGAACTCAAGCCATGATAGACACAGCCCATGTAGATGTCTCTCTCA
The DNA here is from genome assembly GCA_027061425.1 of Helicobacteraceae bacterium. Taxonomy (GTDB): domain Bacteria; phylum Campylobacterota; class Campylobacteria; order Campylobacterales; family Sulfurimonadaceae; genus Sulfonitrofixus. The sequence goes on along the minus strand of JALSUN010000047.1, from coordinate 373 downwards.
TCACACAAACCCCTTTTGAAAAAGACATCACAACCTCAGTTATCCACAGAAATGACTTTTCAGAATTGTTGGTAAAAATAAAATCTGAACTTGAAAAAGAGCACCAAGTACTCATCATCTATCCTCTAGTTGAGGCGAGTGAAGCACTTAACTATCAGAGTATTGAGGAGGCACAAGGCTACTGGAACAAGCATTTCAACAAGGTCTATGTCACCCATGGTAAAGACAAAAACAAAAAGGCGGTGTTAAGTGAGTTTAAAGACAAAGGCAACATCCTCTTAGCCACTACAGTAGTAGAGGTTGGCATCTCTCTACCCAAACTCACTACCATCATCATAGTAGGTGCAGAACGCCTAGGACTCTCCACCCTCCA
>JALSUN010000046.1 GCA_027061425.1 Helicobacteraceae bacterium | reverse complement strand
CTTCTGAAAAGGTGATAATACTTTTTATCATTGCATCCGACTCCAGCATCGTGTCAGCATCTACACTGCAAAACAGCGGGTAGCGTGAGATGTTGATCCCACAGTTCAACGCATCTGACTTGCCTCCATTGGCCTTGTCCACCACAGTCAATCCAGGATAGCGTGCAGAGAGGTATACAGCATGAGTCTCTTCATGGGCTATCTGCATCTTAACAGGACGTTCATTGACATAGAGTTCAAACTCATCAATGAGAAGCTCCATCGTTCCATCAGTCGAGCCATCATTGATCACAATAACCTCATATTCCGGAAAATGCAGACGCAGAAACGAATGGACTGAAGTGATGATCGTCTTCTCCTCATTATATGCAGGTACCAGGATCGAAACAGGGCGATAGTTATTTGAGTTAAGTATTTTGTGCGAAACAATGTCGACAGAAGAGAAAAAATAGTCGGTTATCCGTCTGAGTGACATTGCTATAAACAGTGTTGTTGTCAAATTTGTCACAATCAGAAAAACAAAGTAAAGAATTTGTAAAAATAGAAAGAAAACAATAACATATTCACTGATCATGCCACAGCCTTTGGATAAAATGAGTTTAGCGCATCAAGGAAAAACCGATCATTTTCTTTATGAGGAGAACGCTCTTTGACAATAGCTTCTATCTGCTCTCTTGAGATCCTAATTTCTTTAAGAGACTCAAAAAAGTTTCGACGCACATAGTAGTTTTTGTCAAACATATAGATGTAAAGTCGTTCAAAAGTAGCCGGACACAAAAAGAGCGCATATTTTGAGAGGTTAATACGGATGATAGCCGCCTCCTCAAGATAATATTCCTTGACCAAAGCACAATCATAAACCTCCATCTTATACAGCGCCCGAAGATAGGTCACAAATACCAGTTTGTCATCTTTGTGTCCCTCATACAGTTTTCTAATATCATTTTGAAGTGCCGTATATTTCATATCACCAACAGCAGAAATAATACTTTTGAGCAGCATCGTTTCCTGAGTCTGTTTTTCCAGGA
>JALSUN010000045.1 GCA_027061425.1 Helicobacteraceae bacterium | reverse complement strand
GCAGTTTTTTTCATTATTTCTCTTTTTTCCGTAGGATGCTGTCCTATGACAACATCAATAATCCAATATGCAAATATATCTTATGTCAAACACAAAAGGTGTTATATTGCATACACAGCCATTCTTAGCTGGTCATCCAATCAAGGAATCTATAAAATTTAAGGTATATGCTTAGAGGCTAAGCAGGAAAAAAGAGAGAAGGAGCGCAGAAGATCTTTGAGTGATCTGTGATGTGTATGAAAATGGTTTCATGGTGCGCTCCTTATGTTTTGTTGGTGGAAGTGTAGCTGTTTTCTTAGAGATTTGTCAAATTTCTCTCTTGATAACTCACGAGGCTTCTTTTTCATCGAGAGTGTAAACCTTAAGTACGCCAAAGCTTTTGTAAGAGGTTATCAGTAAAATACTGGTTTATATAAATAAGTGTTGTTTTGTGAAAGAAAAGTTGATTTGAATTGGTTGCGGAAACAGGATTTGAACCTGTGACCTTCGGGTTATGAGCCCGACGAGCTACCGAACTGCTCTATTCCGCGACATTTAAAAGTTTTTGCTTTTGCTCCTACCCTGCGTTAGCGTCTCTTTCGGATCCCTGATGGATACCTCAGTCGAAGCTGCCTTGGTTAGAACCAAAATCAAATACTTTTAAAACAGTCTCAAGTGAGATAATTTTAAAAGCATTATGGATGGGGTAGAGGGATTCGAACCCCCGAATGCCAGTACCAAAAACTGGTGCCTTACCGCTTGGCGATACCCCATCACTAAAACCTAAACAAGATGTTTAAGAGGGCGGAATTATAGGGTATTTGTTTTGCTTTGTCAAGTCTTTCTCACACAAATATAAAAATTTTAATTAGCGAAGCGAATTGATATGTCTTTAGGTGGAAGTTGACTATAATCTCTTTCAAATAAAAACTATGTAGAAAGATGTGAAATGACACCTATACAACGTGTATTAGAAGCTATAGAAGAGATTAAAAAAGGTAACATGATCATTATGTGTGATGATGAAGATAGAGAAAATGAGGGTGATCTTGTTTACGCTTCTGTTTTCTCAACACCAGAACATGTCAATTTTATGGCTAAAGAGGCAAGAGGACTGATCTGTGTGACCTTGGGTGGTGAGATTGCTGAGCGTTTAGAGCTTAACCCGATGGTCTCTTCAAACAACTCCATGTATGAGACGGCTTTTACAGTCTCTGTTGATGCAGCAGATGCCTTAACGGGTATCTCCGCAGCAGAGCGGGACATGACTATTAATATCTTAGCCAACCCTTTGAGTAAAGCGAGTGAGCTTGCCCGGCCAGGACATATCTTTCCTCTTATCGCTAAAGATGGAGGAACCTTGGTGCGTACGGGTCATACAGAAGGTTCTGTAGATATTTGCCGTTTAGCAGGGTTGACGGGGTGTGGTGTTATCTGTGAGATCATCAAAGATGATGGAGAGATGGCACGTCGTGATGACTTAGATGTGTTCGCTAAAAAACATCAGCTCAAAACAGTCTTTATTTCGGACATTGTTGCTTACAGACTTGCCAATGAGATCTTGGTGAACCAGACACATGAAGAGGAGATAGACTTTTTTGGTATGACGGCTCAGAAGCGGACGTTTGTAGACCATGAGGGGTTAGAACATACAGCCATAGCTTTTCATCATATAGGAGAGACTGCCAATGTTAAGGTTCATAATGTCATTTCAGACATTGACCTTCTTTTAAACCAAGAGAAGTATGGACTGCTTATAGACTCCATAGAGTACCTCAAACAAAATGGTGGTGTCCTTCTCTTTGTTAACAACCCTGACCAAAATCATAGCAATATCAAAGAGTTTGGTGTGGGTGCACAGATCTTAAAACTTTATGGCATCACACAGATGCGTCTTTTGACCTCTTCTGAACTTCCTGAGTTTGTAGGACTGAGCGGTTTTGGACTGGAAGTTTTAGAGACGGTTAATCCTGCGTTAAAATAGCATGTAGGCTTGCAAAGTGAACGTCATCAGAAAAGAGATAAAGAAGGCTTTATCGCAAACAAAAGAGGAACTTCAGGCACTGCAGAAGCAGTTGCAACCTATAGTGCCAGAGTGTGCTATAGGGACACTATCTCGCTTTGAAATGATGCATGACCAAGAACGCATTCACAGTGCATACTTGCTGGTTAAAAAGCGCCATGAAGCATTGATACACGCTTTAGAACATCTAGACTCCCCCGATTTTGGACGGTGTGAGGTTTGTGATGAACCTATAAAAATAGAACGTCTTTTAGCCATCCCTGAAACTCGAATGTGTGTAAGATGTGCTTCGGAGGCTGGATTGTGATAGCGGCGATTAAAAGTGTTTTTTTCTCAGAGACCTTACCTCGGATTACCACTGATATACATTCACACCTTATACCGGGCATTGATGATGGTGCGCAAGATGTAGAGACCTCTATAACACTCATTAAAGCCTTGATGGCTCTAGGATATAACAAGTTTATCACCACACCGCATATTATGGAACATCGCTACCCAAATAGTAAAAAAACTATAGAAGCAGGCCTACAGGTATTGCGTGAAGCACTTTTAAAAGAGCAGCTGGATGTAAGGGTAGAAGTGGCGGCAGAATACTACTTGGATACCCATTTTATAGCGTTATTAGAGAAGGGTGAGTTGATGACCTTTGGCGATAACTATGTTCTTTTCGAACTCTCTTACATCCACCCATTTTTAGAGCTAGAGCAGATACTCTTTAAAATGAAAAGCTTGGGGTACAGACCAGTGTTGGCTCATCCTGAGCGTTATCTTTACTGGCATGAAAATCTAGAGCATTATCAAAATCTAAAAAGCTCAGGTGCTCTGTTTCAGATGAACCTTCCCTCACTTTCTGGGTATTATGGTCCACAGATATCTAAAGTAGCCAAGTATCTTCTTAAAGAAGGGCTCATAGACTTTTTAGGTTCAGACACCCATAAACTGCGTCAGGTCGACGCGCTTAAAAGTGTTCAAAAGAGTAGGGTGTATCGCCATATTTTTGAGAACAACCCTATATTAAACAATTCACTCTAAGGCTTATAATGCGTCTATCAACACTCCTTCTTTCTACGACACTCCTGTGTACAACACTCTTCGCTCAAGAAACTTCACCTACTCTAGAGAGAAAAATAGCCTCTTTGGTTGTGTTAGGTTTTCATGGTACTAAGGTGACAGACAAAAGTATCATCATTAAAGATATTAAGGCAGGTCTCGGTGGTGTCATCTTGTTCGACCAAGACCCTATGAACAAGATGAAGCGCAAAAACATAGTAAACTCCAAACAACTTACTAAGCTCAACTATGATCTGCAAGCAGCAGACAAAAGCAAACTGTTGATCTGTGTGGATGAAGAGGGTGGAAAAGTTGCGCGCCTCAAAAAACGTGATGGTTTTAAGACCTTTTTATCAGCACAAGATATCGCTAAAAAAGCACCTGAATTTGCTAACAAACAGTATGGTGATATGGCTCAGATGCTTCATGACAACGGTATTAACACCAACTTCGCTCCAAGTGTTGACCTTCTTTTTGACTACAACCCTATCATCGCCGGTAAGAAACGCGCCTACTCAAGTGATCCGGAAATAGTCAGTCAATACGCCTCTATATTTGTTCAAGAACACCGTAAACATCATGTGTTAACGGTCATTAAACATTTTCCAGGTCATGGTTCATCTAAAGGAGACTCTCACAAGGGTTTTACAGATGTGACAAAAACATGGACACCAAAAGAGTTAGTGTCCTTTAATAACATGATAGCCTCTCAAAATGTTGACATGATCATGACAGCACACATTTTTAACAAAAACATTGATGCCAAGTACCCAGCAACGCTCTCGTACAAAGTCAACACTGAACTTTTGCGTAACAAGATGCATTATATGGGTGTTGTGATCACCGATGATATGCAGATGGCTGCCATACACAAACATTATAAACTTAAAGAGAGTGTAACACTTGCCCTAAATTCAGGGGTGGACATACTGTTGTTTGCAAACCAGCTGGCAAAGCCTTTAAGTCTCCAAGAGATTGTAGATGTGGTCAAAGAACAAGTAAAAGCGGGGAAGATTAGTCAAAAACGCATAGATGAGGCTTATGCGCGCGTTCAAGGTCTAAAAGAGCGTCTTTAAGACCTTCTCCTCTAAACGCAAGACCATCTTGGTGACAAGCTTCTCTTGCTCCTCTTTTGCTGAAATATTTTTTTGTGTTTCATCAGCACACTCTTGCCACTTTTTACTGTTTTTCATAGAAGTTGCAAGCAGTGTCTTGTTAGATTTGTAGTCTAGGATCTTGATATCAGCTTGCAGGGTGAGACTGCTTTTTAAACATTGGACATCTCTCTGCCAGCATTTACCCTCAAAACAGACTGTTTTAGTTTTAAAATAGCGCTTTTTTTGATACTTTGTTTTATGCAGACGCCCTACAATAATAGTACTAACTCCTAACGCCTTACTGTTATGGAGTGCAACATCATGGAGTGTCATACCAGCAGGGAGTCTCTGTCTCTTGTCCACATGTAGATCTTCGTTGCTGAGGAGATAGAGTCTGTCATCTTTTTGCAGTTGGGTATGTAAACGGCGGCTTAAACCCAAAGTATCATTTTCAAATGGTATCAAGGTGACCGCAAGCACATCAGCATCATCTTGTGCCACTTTTAGACTCTTTTGTTGGGAACACGCAGTAAAAAGAAGGGTCGCAGTAAGAAGCGTATGGGTAAGAAATTTCATGCCGTAATTTAGCATAAGTTAACTTGTACTCTTTCATTCTCTGCCTCTATGCTAGAATAACGCTCTATAATAAGGTGAAAATACGCGTTTATTACGATTATGCAGTAGGCACTATTTTTAAACAAAACACGCAAAATAGGCCACTTCTACCGACCATATTTGCTATAAATGATAAAAAAGTGTCAAACTACTGGCACAAATCCGGCACCCTTTAAAATCAATCGAATTAAGTTCATAGATGAAATCAATCGTGACAAATATATAGAAAAGTGCTATAATATTGTCACGTTAAGAGAGGAGGGTACAATATGACCAAATACATTGATACTATAGAACATCAGATCCAACAACTGCCAATGCACACTGTCATGCCATTCTCTCAGCTAAAAAGAGAAGATGTGTCTGTAGATACACTTCGTAAGACCCTCCATAGACTGCATAACAAAGGTGTGATCACAATCACCTCGAGAGGCTATTTTCAAAGAGAAGAACCTTTTCGTGAACTGATCTTTGTGTATGGCTCACTTAAAAAAGGGTTTGATAACCATCACCTTCTTTCTAAACACACAAAACGGTTAGGTAAAGCTATCACCGTTGGTAAGTTTGGTATGTTTGAAGACAGTTTTGGAAACTACCCTTACTTGGTTCCTGTACCTAAAATGCGTATACATGGAGAACTCTACTTAATAGAGCGTAAAGAGCTTTTAGAACGACTCGATGAGTTTGAAGGTGCACCTGAATATTATGAACGTAAAAAGATCCTTGTAAAGTCTCATCATGGTACACAAAGAGCATATGTCTATATTCAACCTCATGCTTCTATTCCTGTTGATCAGGAACCACTGAGAGAGTGGAAAAATGACAGTGACTATAAGATGCAAAAACTTGACCAATATCTTGAAACTGCAATCGGAGCCTGATGGACTATACAACAGAAGGTACGACCAAACGTTATGTTTCGAATAAAGAATGCGATTATCCTGATTACATACCAAATCAAAGTGATCTTTGTCAATATGGCTGTGAGTTTGAATTTTACATCGATACGGATAAATACCTTTATGAAGAAGCTGTTGAAGCCATCACCAGGCAACTGCAAACACTTACCAATGCAGATATCTTAGTTGATACAGTAGCCATTCCAACGGCAGAAGATAAAAACCAATGCATACAGGTCAAACCTGATATCTCATTAGAAGATCATGGTGTGGAGATTTCAATTCCTATCTCCACTCAAGAGGGTGTAAAACACTACATAAACACGATAACACCTATTATTAAGCAATATGGATATACCAACGAAGAGACAGGTTTCCATATTCATATGTCAACACAACAAACAGATGGAAAACATATTGACTTTTACCGTTTTATGCTACTTTGTGATCAGAAAGAATTACTTTCATCATGGAAGCCAAGAGTAGGGTATAGTCAAAATGTAATGGACATTCTCTCTTTACAAACGAAACAGCAAGCACGTGTCATTAAAACTAAAAAAGGAACAATCTGGAATCTTGAAAAGATCAATGCACATCATATAGAGATAAAATCTATTGGCGGGGTAAATTATCATCTTCAGTCTGAACGTATGGTTAGTGAGTTTGAAGCCTATACGAGGTTATTCATTGAAGCTATCGGTGAGATGACTGATACACATGTAGAACTGTTGAAAATGCATAAAAACAAGGTGAACAGACTGACAATAGAGCGTAAACGTGCGTTTGTAATAGCATTAAGTGAATCTGGTATTTTAAAGTAGTTATCCATAAAAACGTGAAATAAAAAGCTAAAAATAATCATATTTCTACAAAATGGTATAAATATAACAGTTTTCCCAGCTTTGTAGTGATTTTACTAACACTTATGCACTAGTCCATTAATACATTTCAATTTTGAGCATAGGTTCTGCCTTGAAATAGGACTTATCCTACTTATCTGACTAATCCATACAGTTTTCATGTCTTTAAATATAATAGTTGTTTACACCTTGCTATTAAATGCATTTAGTACTATAATCTATAAGCTATTAAATAAACTTCATATATAAGGACAAAGATGATACCGATACTAAGTAAGCTTTCTAAACGATTTTTAAGTACTAAACCATCTTCGTTCAAGCGTTTTCTCTATGAAAAAATAGACTTTTCTGCCAAGATTATTGGTATTGTCGGTGGACGGGGGTCTGGTAAGACAACCCTGTTGCATCAGTATGCCAAGTCGTCTAAACATAAACCTTCACAGATCCTCTACATATCGTGCGACCATCCTGCGCTTATTAACCAAAATATTTATGATCTTGCCGATGATTTTTACACCCATGGCGGAAAACTGTTGCTACTCGATGAAATCCATAAGATCAAAGACTTCAGTGCCCATATCAAGGCCATTTATGATTTTACAGACTTGCAGGTTATATTTTCTGGATCATCGGCGATCAATATCAAACATGAGATCGGTGACCTTTCAAGAAGGGCTTTGGTCTACACGATGCCTGTACTTTCTTTTAGAGAGTATCTGTCACTAAAAAACATTGTGCAGCTTAAAGCTTACACGTTAGAGGAGATACTCACATCGCATGAAGACATCGTTGTAGACATCATCAGTGAAGTAAAGCCACTGGAGCATTTTGCTAACTACCTGGAGTATGGGATGTACCCATTTTTTAAAGAGGGTATTAACTCTTACAGTGACAGACTGCTTGAGGTAGTAAACACAACTGTAGACAGTGACTTGGCCTCTATCTTTAACATTAACTATGAAAAGCTGGATGCCTTGAAAAAAGTACTCTATATGCTCTGCAGTACGACACCTTATGAAGTTAACAAGTCAAAACTTTCCACCAGTGCCGGTGTCTCGTGGAGTACGCTTTCAAAATACCTTGACTATATGCAAAAAGGCTCATTGCTAAACATACTCAGAGGCAGTAAAGGCCATAAGACCATACAACTTCCTAACAAGATACTCCTTAACAACCCTAACTTGTTCGGTGTACTCTGTGCCAAATCTGATATTGGCGCGATTAGAGAGAGTTTTATAGTCTCTCAACTGTTGACCGCGCATCAGGTGCATTATCATTATCAAGGTGACTTTATCATAGATGAGCAGTTCATCATAGAAGTTGGAGGAAAATCAAAAGATGCCAAGCAGATCAAAGAGCTTAAAAATGCTTATTTGGCGATAGATGACATTGAGAGTGGGTATGACAATGCCATACCCCTTTGGATGTTTGGGTTTTTATATTGATGAAAAGAGGATAAGATGAATAACTATGAACCTCCTTTTACAATCACACCAAAGATACTCAACTTTGTTAGTGAGATCAGTGCTGAAGTGGCAAAACTTGAGATCTTAGAACCGAAGATCATCACTTCTACCTTACGTAAAAACTACAAGATCAGAACGATTACCGGTACACTGGAGATAGAGGGTAATACCCTAGGCATTGAAAAAGTAACCGCTATTTTTGAAGGTAAAAGGGTTTTAGGGTCAGTCAGAGAGATTGCAGAGGTTCAAGGTGCTATCAAGGTCTATGGCAACTTAGCGAACTTCAACTATCAAAAGTTGGACGACCTCTTACTTGCGCATAAGATGTTAATGAGTGAGATACTAACTAATGCAGGCAGTTTTAGAACTAAAGACGTAGGAGTTGGTGGCAGTGAAGGTGTTGTGCACGTAGCCCCACCATCTGGTCAAGTCCATAACCTTATGGCAGACCTGTTCAGTTGGCTTAAGAAAACAGACATTCATCCTCTTATAAAAAGCTGTGTCTTTCACTATGAATTTGAGTTTATTCATCCATTTAGTGATGGTAACGGCAGGATAGGGCGCTTATGGCAGAGCCTTATTCTTCATAACTACAAGCCTGTCTTTTCTTCTATACCTGTAGAGAGTGTCATTAAAGAACATCAACAGCGTTACTATGATGCATTAGAGGCGTCAGGTTCAGCAGGGGAGAGTACATCTTTTATAGAATTTATGCTTGAGATCATTCTTACTACCATACAAGATTCTATTAATAACGACCAAGTAAGCGACTATGTAAGCGATCAAGTAGATAAGCTGTTGGAAGTTATGCATGATCAGTGGCTAAGCAGTAGCGAGATCATGGATAAATTAGCCCTGTCTCATAAACTAACCTTCAGAAAAAATTATCTTAATCCGGCGTTAGAGCATGGATTAATTGAGATGCGTAATCCTGATAGCCCTAGAAGTCCACAACAAAAATATAGAGTAAAAGGATAAGTGTTGTGTCACAACTTCCACATCTTATGGGTGAGTCGTATGTTAGGACATAAGAGTTCTGACATTACATTGAAAACATATGCGAGAGTATATCAACTATCTAAAGACAAAAGCAATCGTCAAAAACGAGCTGAGTTTTTAGATAAAGGGCACAGTTTGGGTACAGTCAACAATGTTAACTACCCTAAAGCCAAAAAATAGGAGCAAACAGATGAAAATACGAGTGTATTACGAGGATACGGATGTCGGTGGAGTGGTGTATCACTCTAACTATTTGAACTTTTGCGAGAGGGCGCGTAGTGAGTTGTTCTTTTCTCAAGGGGAAAATCCTATTATGGAGGAGGGACATTTTGTGGCTTCTTCTTTGGAGGCGAATTATGTGAAGCCTGCTTTTTTTGCAGATATTCTTGAAGTACAGACGGAGTTGGTCTCTTTACGGTTTGCCTCTTTTACCTTAAAGCAGACAGTTATGCGTGAAGATGAGAAGATCTTTGAGATGACTATTAAGCTGGCGTATTTAAATCATGATGGAAGTATAGGTCGTTTTAGTGATACGATGCGTGAAAAACTGAGAGGGTTACTTTCGTAGAGATGATGCTTTTTCTTAGAGAATTTCCATCTCTATAAAGTGTGAGTTTGTGGGCTTTACAATACTGATAGGATAGATAACCTGTCTCTTCTCTACTGGAAGGTCATAAAGACGTGCCTTTCCTGTCATTAGGTTGAAAAAGAGATCAGCGCCAACAGTGGCTGTATAGTTGATCCAGTTATAAGTGATGTCATTACTCAAGATAGCGTTAGCCTGTATCAGTGCATCATCTTGTTGAGAGATAGAATTGGCGATGTAGAGGTGTTCTCTGTCTCGTTTTTGGGTCATGGTGAAGATGAGCGGGTTATAGTTGATCTGTGTGGAGAGTTTACTGCTGGCGTTCAGTTCGTAGAGTGAGAGTTGCGAGAGAACCATGGTACTTTTTATAAGTGGCGTGTTTAGAAAATAACTGGCGCTGTTAATCTGATGATTATGATCGAGATAGCTTTTTAAATTACTTCTTTTTTTATTGATACTAAAGCTGTAGAGTTTTACTTCAGGGTGTTCTCTATTCGCATTTTCATAACTTTTTTCTACTTCAGTAAGCAGTTTATGTCCCTGTTTTGACTTGTCGTACATCACTACTAATGAAGTTGATGAAAGTGGGATGAGTGTATCTATCTGCTTCTGATAATCGATAGCACCATAATAGACATTATCTTTATCTTTTGTGATCATATCATTACGATGTATGGCAGGTAGAAAGATGTTAAGGTCTGACTCTAGTGCAGTGAGGTTCTTCGCACCCTCAATGGTAACAGGTGCTATAACATAATGGATGTCTTCAGCTTTAATCTTTTTTAAAACATCTTGCAATGCTGCGCTACTTTCATCTTCTATAGTATATGTTTTTAAAACGAAGGGTGTATTACGACGCAGGTAGTAGGCAAAAACGGCTGTTGATGTTGTATGGGCATAATGTCCTATGACCTTTTCTGGTAGTATCATAGCGATTTTAACACTCTGTGCTGCCGGGCCTTTAGGACGAACACCACCACTGTCATAACATCCATCTGTAAATAAAAGTATAAAAAAAATGATAAAAAGTTGGAAATATTTCATACACATCACTTTCAGACATTGACTATGTCTTACTTTGATTATAACATAAGTATAAAATTAGAGCGTGTTTACTTCGGGAAGTGTTGATGTCTGGTTTTGGTCAAATTGTGGCAGCTCTCCCTCTTCTATGACCTTGAAACGTGTGCCTTCTGGTTTGACTATAGAGATAGGGTAGAGGACTTGGTTATCGACTATAGGCAACTGATATGTACGCTCAGTATGGGTGATAGCATGGTAGAAATAGTCGGCACCTACCGAAGAGGCATAGTTGATCCAGTCATATACGATGTCGTTACTTAAGAGTGAATTCGCCTCTATAAGGGTGTTGTTGTTGATGTTAAGAGAGTTGGCGATATACATCTCTTTTCTATCAATCTCCTGGGTCATAGAGAAAATGAGAGGGTCGTAGTTGATCTGAGTAGAGAGTACGTTTGTGACATTGGTGTCATAAGTGTTGAGTTGTGAAAGTAGCATCGTTGTTTTGATGACAGGTGTGTTCAAGAAGAAACTTCCAAACTGGATTTTTCGGTTATTTTCCAGATACCACTTAAAGTTGGTTGTTTTACGGTCTATACCATAGGCTATTACTCTTTTCTTTCTAGGCTCTAACCTTGAAGAGTACTCTTTATCCAGCTCTTTATAAACCTTTTCTCGGCTTGTTTTAATAAAACTGACATTTTTGTCCATATAGACCTCTTTGGTCTGTGCATAAAGCTTTTTACCCTTGGCTGATTTGTCATACATCACAACAAGAGGCGAACTGCTGTAATGAGCAAGACGTTTTATCTGCTCTTTGTAGTCTATAGCCCCAAAATAGATGTTTTCTGATGTTGTGTTAAGGTCATCTTTATGGATGGTTGGAAAAAAGATGTTAAGTTCATCCTCTTGTGCTACAAGTGTATCTGCACCGCTTTTAGTCAAGGGGGCGATGACATAATGGAACTCCTGGTCTTTGATCTCTTCTAGGACGCGCGCCAGCTCTTCTGGACTTTCATCTTCGATTTGAAAGTTTTTGAGTTCAAACTCATGGTTTCGTGAGAGAAGGTAGGCGAAGACAGCGTTAGAGGTAGAGTAGGCGTAACGACCAATACGTTTGTATGGAAGTATCATCGCTATTCTCAGCTCTTCAGGTATGAGTTCATTAGAACGCACATTTAACAAGTTGGTATAGATCATACGCTCATCTTCGAGCTCCATACACTCTAGTTTACTGTCGGCAATAGCCAAGAAGGTAAAGATCTGTCCATCATCAAGATAGGCTTGAAGACAGTCGTTATCACACTCCGTATCGATATCAATGACCTGTATGTATGTGGTTGGCAGTGGTATGGGAGAGACTTGGGTGCTCTCTGCAAAAAGTAACAAAGGTAACAGTAGTAAAAAATAGTGTTTTATCATAAGGCACTCTTTATAGTTTTAAGATCATTTAGGGTGTCACGTTTAAGTGACGGGTTGCGCAACAAAAATTGCGGGTGGTAGATAGGGATGATGATATAGTTGTCAAACGACACCTTCTGTCCACGTACCTGCTCAAAAGGGGTGTCATCACCACTTAAAAGCTTATAAGCATCTTCTCCCAAGGTGACAATGACTTTAGGAGAGACCAACTCTATCTGTTTATACAAGTAGGGCTTACAGCTGTTAAACTCTGACTTAGAGGGTGTATTGGTCCCGAGGGGTTTACACTTTACTGCATGGGTCATGTAAACAGCCTCTTTAGGCAGACCGATTACCTTTTCTATCATGTTGGCCAAAGAGACTCCCGACTTACCAGAATAGTAACTGTAGGTGTCATCTTCACTTACAGAAACATAGGCATCGACTATCATTAAGTTGGCATCTAAAGACCCTGTACCTGTCATACACTGATGGCGCGACTTACTTAAGTCACATAAGTAACACTCTGACATCAGTTTTTGTAGTTGCGTAACATCATTGGGGAGTGTATGCATCTCTGTGGCTCTGTTGGTCACAAAAGGGTCTGCATAGGTAAACCCAAGTGCTTTTAACCTGTAGAGGTTTTTTAGCATAACAAGGTTTTGATAGGATTTCGTGGTAGCCCCTTATACTCAATATAAAATAGATTGCTTAGTGTAGTTTATACCGTGTTAAAATAGGCTAAAATTTACGCTATTTTTACTGTCTGCTCAGACATTATAGGGTGGTTAAAATAGAAGTGGATGAAAAATGTGTAAAGTGATAAAAGGATGAGGGGGTGTTTTTTAATAATAGAAGTTTAGTAAACTGGTTTTAGAAGATAAACAAGAGGCTAAAAGCCTTTGTTTAAGTAGTTTAAAACTACTCAGTCACTTCTACAAGTTCTGGAGTTGATTCCCAGATACCGTGTTTTGTACAGTAACCATGTGCTACCAAAGTCATTTTCTTACCTGTTGCACGGATGTTGAATGTTACTTCTGCGTGAGACTTCTCGTTACCAAGTGTACCTGGTGTAAATGTTGTCATTGCAAGTTTAGTCTCACCATTGAAAAGAGTGATAGACTCGATGAAGTGATCGAAATCATCCGGGTGAGTGTACTCGTTACCCATTTTAACGTTTACAGCAACCATCTCGCCTTTTTTAGCAACACCCTCTACAGTGATAAATGGTGAGTGACGATCGATAAGATCTTTTTTTGCTTCGCGCTCTACGTTGTCGATGTTTTCATATACGTGAATCTTTGGCATGTTAATGTCCTTTAAATATTTTTATAGGGGCATTCTACATAGAAAAAGTTTTAAACAAACATAAAGAAGAGTAATAGTGTCTCATTTAATTTAGATATCAGTTACAAGTGATAATTGTTATTAATTTAAATGCTCTTTTTGAAAAGTGAGTCCAAGAGTTTACTGACCATTGAGGGTTTATGGTGCAGGTCTAATGCCTCTACAATCTCACTCTTTTGACGGGTTTTGGAGCTCTCAAGCTTGGACTGTAGGTAGCGAGAAGCTTTTTGAAGTGCTTTGGGCTCAAAGGATGAATGTTTACTCATACTCTAAGATCTTCTCTATCTCGCCCATGGCGTCTTGGTTTTTAAGGGTGAATTTTATCTCTATACGGCGCGAGGCGACTTTGTTCTCTCTGCCATTTTTTAAAATAGGGTCTTGAAAAGAGCGCCCACTGGCTACAAGTAGGGGTTTAAGGTTATGCTTTTTTGTAAAGTCTAGCGTTAAGAGATAGTTCATCACTGCAAAGGCACGTTTTTGAGAGAGTTTAAGGTTGTAGAGGTAACCACCATCACTGTCCGTATGTCCCTCTATAATGATGCGGTCTATATGTTTGAAAATCTCAGGATT
>JALSUN010000044.1 GCA_027061425.1 Helicobacteraceae bacterium | reverse complement strand
TCTGAGTCGTTTTTGACAACGTCTCTTCGTTTGTGGACGGGAATTATAGGAGATTTCGTATTCAATGTCAAGGACTTTACGAAAGAATTTGTAAATTCTTTTTAAACCGTATATTTCAGTAATAGTTTGTGTCATTTTGTTATGCTGATTTTCTTTCTTTTTTATTGCATTAATATGTATAGACTATTTTAATACTTTTTTACTTCTCTAGAAACATTTACTAAATGTTGTAAAAAAGTATGTATAGTGTTAATATTAAATCGCCCAACTTTATGGGTACTAAAGGATATATTTATGGGTTTATATGATCGTGATTACGCCAGAGAAGATTTGGCATCTTATGGACAGCAGTCCGAAGCAAAGATTGTCTCTTTTGTAAAAGAGACTTACAAACTGTTTGCAGCATCACTTATGGCAGGTGCTGTAGGTGCTTATGTAGGTGTTCCTCTAGCGGCGACAATACAGTCTTGGTTCATTCCACTTATTATTTTAGAGTTTGCACTTCTTTTTGGACTCTTTGCAGTTAAACGCAAGCCAGGGATCAACCTAGTTGTTATGTTTAGCTTTGTCTTTATGACAGGACTTATGACGGCTCCGTTGATATCTTATACCCTTCAGATGTCTGGTGGTGGGGCTATTGTAGGTAATGCTTTTGCGATGACTTCTGTTATTGTTGCTAGTATGAGTTATTTTGCTATTAAAACGAAAGCGGACCTTTCTAGTTACGGTAAGCCACTGATGATTGCACTTTTTGTCATCATAGGTTTCTCTATTGTTAACATTTTTCTTGGTAGTCCAATACTTTCAGTTCTTATATCTGCTGCTGTTGTGCTTGTCTTTAGTATTATGGTTGTTTATGATACGCAGAACATTATGAATGGTGCTTATGAGACACCAATCGATGGTGCTATCGCACTTTACTTAGACTTTTTAAACATCTTTACTGCACTTTTACAACTACTAGGTATATTTGGCGGAGACGACTAAACTTCTATAGAGGGTCTTCCCTCTGCTTTTAACTTCATTTAAACTTCACTCTTTTCCTATCGCACCTCTAAAATTATGATAAAATTCCACCAACAGATATAAAGGATGACCTATGTCACGAGCAAACAACAACAGTGTAGATATGGAAGCAGGAATCAAAATGGCCTTTAAAGCCAGACATGCTTCTAATGACTTTTCTACTGCAGAAAACCCCAATGCGGAACAAGAGCAAGCAAAACGTAAAGAAAAAACGGCAAGAGCAAAAGCTAAGGCAAAGGCCAAAGCCAAAATGGCTAAAAAGTCTAAGCGTAAAAACAAGTAATGTTTCAAAACAACCCACTGCTTTTTCGTGTCATAGATGCTAATTTGAACCGCCTAAAAGAAGGTGTTCGGGTTGTAGAAGACATTGCACGTTACATCAACAACGATAAAGCACTTGCTTCACAACTCAAAGCCTTGCGTCACCAAAGCAAGATAGATGATCTCCAGAACCTCTTACACTCACGAGACAGCCTCAAAGATGTTTTGAGACCAACTGTATCTAGTGAGATGAACCGTGACTCCTTAGAGAGTATTATCATCGCCAACTACAAACGTGCACAAGAGTCTTCTCGTGTTTTAGAAGAGATGTATAAGATCGTCGACCCAGAACTTTCAGAAAACTTCAAATCTATTCGATACTCCCTTTATCAACTTGAGAAAGAGAACCTTTTAAAAGATTAGGGCATCTCTAACTTTTAATGAAGACCACTTCAAACTCTAGATAATTAAGAGGATAAGTGTGCATCAGTTTTTTCATCTCTTTAAAACCTAAGACATTCCTGTTGCCACTCACCCCGCTACGTTTAATGTACTGAAACATCTCTCGTACAGAGGCAAACTCTAGTTTATACTCTACACGTTCTACTTCTACACCAAAATACTTAAGTGAGAGGCTATTAACAGCCTCTTTTGTTCTCAGGAGTGGTGCCACATCAGCTGTTTCAAAGAGCATCTTAAAAGTGTCCGCTGTAAAAATGGCTAATGAGAGCGGTCTCTTAAGTGATGCGATATTTTTAAAAACACCTTCCAAGTCCTCTGCCCACTGTAGAGCCGAAGCTGAAAAGACACGGTCAAACTGTTGATAAGAGAGTTCTAAAAAAAGTGTAGGATCATTAAAGTCCCCATAAATACACTCTACTGTCTCTACATAATGAGAAATTTTAGGATGGAGTTCTAACATCTTTGGTGCAAAATCTACCCCAACAAAATGTTCTACTTCCCACTCTATCGCATCTATTAATGCCCCTTTCCCACAACCTAAATCCAATATATGAGTAGGCTTGTCATCAAGGTCGCGCAGTAGTTTTTGAACCACTTTTTCTTGAATGATGTTGTAGTTTCCATACTGCTGTGCGTACTTTGAAAATTCCTGTTGTACTTTCATCGGCGGTTACTAAGAAGTGAGAAAATAAAAATAAAGAGCAATGTAAGGACTATTGTCGCACCGCTTGGCAGAGAAAAGAAGTAGGAGCTTGTCATTCCTACGATCACTGCTAAAATGGAAAAAAGCAGTGCTAAGGCAATAGTTTTTCCAAATCCTTGTCTGAAACGAAGTGCCGCCACTGTAGGGATGACCATCATCGCACCGATAAGTAATGTACCAACGATGCGAATAGAGAGCGCAATGATAATCGCCACAATACTCACTAAAAGAAAGTTAAGCAGTTGAACTTTAATACCACTTGTTTGAGCAACCTCTTCATCATAAGCTATAAAGTAAAGCTCTCTATAAAACAGACCCAGTAAAGAGAGTGCTATCACACCAAAGACACCCATCACTATGAGGTCTTCTGTCGTCACAGAGAGAATAGAACCAAACAGATAAGAGAACAGTGAACTGTTAAAGGCACCTGCCAAAGAGACAATGATAACAGCAAGTGCTAGAGAGCCCGAAAGGATGATGGCTAATACCGAGTCAGAATAGAGATGAAAATGGCTACGAAGGTACTCTATGGTCCATGCACTTACCAGTGCAGCGACAACTGCCATCCATAAAGGGTTGGTTCCTGCTATAACACCAACAGCCACACCCACCAAAGCAGAATGCGCTAAAGTCTCTGTAATCATAGAGTAACGTCTCAACACAATAAATGAGCCACTGATAGCCGCTAAAATAGCAATAATAATCCCAGCGATAAAAGCACGTACCATAAAGTCATAAGAGAACATTTCTAACAATGGTGCTCCTTTGGAGCAGGTAAATGGTCAATGGCCAATAGTAAATGCGTTATTGTTAATTTTCTCATTTTTTCATGCTCCATTTTCTATTTTCCATCTCTTTACACTCTCACTGATTAATGGTGATGATGGTTATGGATAAGATGGGCATCTATGCCATAAAGGGCACTCATATCATCACAACTAATGGCCTCTTTTGGATTATTACACGTTAAAAGTGTTTGGTTCACCGTAAAAAGTCGTCCAATATCATCTGCGATCACACCGATGTCATGAGTAATAAAGATGATGGTCATCTTAACCTCTTGGTTAAGCTCTTTGAGCAGTTTGTAAAACCTCTGCTGCGACACAACATCTACCCCTGTATTTGGCTCATCGAGGATTAACACTTCAGGACGCGAGGCCAGTGCTCTTGCAATCATGACCCTTTGACGTTGTCCACCTGAAAGTTCACCTATAAGCTTTTTTTGTATCTCTAGCACATCCATCTTGACCATGGCATCATGGATGGCCTCTCTGTCTTCTTGTGTAGCACGACTGAAAAGTCCTTGAGAAGCTATCCTACCCATCTTGACCACCTCAAGTACTGTTGCAGGAAAGTTCTGATCAAGACTTGCTGCGCGCTGAGGGACATAACCTACTTTTTGCCAACTTTTAAAATGTTTGAGTTTATTACCAAAAAGTTTTATCTCACCTTGTGTTGGCTTTTCCAGACCAAGCAACAGACGGATAAGGGTTGTCTTTCCACCCCCGTTTGGGCCAATAATAGCACAGTAATCTCCTGGTAAAATTGCTAAAG
>JALSUN010000043.1 GCA_027061425.1 Helicobacteraceae bacterium | reverse complement strand
GCAGAAACTGCTATCGAACCTAGGATAAGAGGCGTTGCCGCCAACGATAAAATTAACTTTCTCATGTTCACTTCCTTATAGTAAAGATATCGTTAAATTATAGTCCTACTCATACATAGACTTTTTGACCTATGTCAAGATTATTAACAGATGACCAACAGCGAAACCCCTATTTTAGGGATTAGCTAAATTTTCTATATTTTTATGATGTTTAAGTGATTAGATTGTTATGTTAAGGAGTTACTTACGCTTCAGGTTTGATAAGCGGTCCGCCGTTCTTCTCTTCGATCTCCGCTTTTTGGTCCGCCATCTTCTGTCTGATCTCATCCATTACGACGGGTGGTACGTTGTCATCTTTGTACCAGTTCACACTGTCGATGTTCCCACCGTAGTCATTACCAAAATCTTCGACCTTCTCGGCATATTCATCCACACTCTTACAGTTGGCTACACGCAGGTCCACCATGTCTTTGAGTTCGATGTACCAGTTGTTCTCCTCATCCATCTTAATGGTCGATGTAAATATGACTGCCATCTTACTGTCTCTTCAGCGTTTCAGCAAAGATTTCAAGGTCTTTTTTCTTCAGATCACCATTATAGACGATGTCTCTGACATCTACATCATCCTGGTTGAGCATCTTAGGTACGACCTCGGCATCATCAATGATCTGCATATGCTCATCAAGTTCATCTTCACTGTAAGCCATCTGCATGTCTGCCGCAATGACATGTGGGATCTCTTCGATGACATGCAGTTTTTTTAGCTCTTCACTGACACCTTCGCCCTCGATCGTAATAATGATACGCCCTTTTTCATCATGGAAATGGTAATCACACTCTGGTGTGTTTTTCAGCGCTTCGACCACTTCGTCGAGAAATTTGGGAAGGGTCTGTACAACGATACTCGATACATTCATAGTATCTCCTTGAAAGATTTATTATAGTGTCTGCATTTTAACATAGATGATTTGGAAAGATTGTTGATGTAGGTCATTGAGGGAAGTGTTAAGTGTTAAGTGTTAAGTGTTAAGTGT
>JALSUN010000042.1 GCA_027061425.1 Helicobacteraceae bacterium | reverse complement strand
GAGATTGTCCGATCTTCAAAGAACTTAGAGAGTACCTTATAATGTTTGGTATCAACCAGTCCACCCTCTTTGAGACCCTTCAACTGTACTTCAAGAGAATTCTCTATCTCTGAAACGATGAAGTCCAAATCATCACTGATCGTAATGAGGTTGATATCTTCACTATCTATCATCCCATGAGAGATCAGACACTCATCTATAAAGTCTATGAGGGGGTTATAGAAATCAGTCCCCACTAAAAAGAGTCTCACTCCCTCTACTTTTCTTGTCTGCACCAAAGTCAATGCTTCAAAAAGCTCATCTAGCGTTCCAAAACCACCGGGGAAGATGACATAGGCCATAGAGTACTTCACCAACATCACCTTACGAGAGAAGAAGTAGTCAAAGGTCTGCTCTTTAGTTGTGTAAGGGTTAAGACGCTGTTCAAACGGCAGGTCGATATTAAGACCGATGGACTCGACACCACCTGCTTTAAAGGCACCACGGTTGGCAGCTTCCATAATACCTGGCCCACCTCCTGTCAAGACGTTGAACTTTTTATCTGCCAACTTTTTCGTCAACTCCATGGCCATCTGATAGTACTTACTCTCCTCTTTCAGGCGGGCACTTCCAAAAACAGTCACCGCAGGCCCTAAGTCACCTAACTCATCGAATCCTTTGACAAAATCTGCCATGATCTTGAACATACTCCAAGCATCTGCAGACTTAATGTCTCTCACATAACGCTTGACAACCTCTTTTGAAACGTGTTTAGACTCTCCCATTTTCAACCTTTATCATGACTCTTTGATCTGAGCGGTAGACACTTGCATCTGCAACTGCCTTACCTTCTTTATATATTTTAGCCTCTACAAAAGGCGCTACCTTTAAAACTGCACCATAACGCAGTGCCATAAGGGTCTCATCAGACATGTGACCACAAGCTATAACCAGATGGTAACGCTCAAACAGTCGGTGATCAGAGAGGGGGCCTAGTAACTCTAGACTTAAAGTGTCAGCCTCCTCTATTCTCTCCACTAAAAACCCTGCACTGTTATCTAAAAGCAGTAAAGCACGATTTGCACCAAAGTCATCAAGAGTATAACTATGATTTTCTTCTAAATTCAGTGTCTGCAGTGTTCCTACACTCACTACCATCTGTGTTTTGTTAGGAAGTAAGGTCGTTACTGTTGCTACTTCTTGACGTAGAGAGAAGTCCAAAACAACAACACTTTCAACACCATCATAAACAACTTTTAAAATATAAAAGAGGCTCTCTTGGACACTGTTCTTTGAAAAATAGTCATCCAACTCTTTTTCTACATTATAGACGATCTCATCATATACAGGAACTAAAAGACGCTGTTCTAAGGCACTCAGTGTTCTAGAGGCTTCATAACAACGCTCCTTCTGTCCTAAACGTGCACCAATGATATCTAAAGCTAAGGGAGGTTCTATGTAAAGGGCACTCAAAGGTTGGTAACTTCCCACATAAGCATCTTCGTGAGCGTAGTCCACCTCACCGGGTACAACACTCACCTCATCACAATAAATGCCGATGCTCTCTAAATAGTGTTGCAGTCCTAAAGCCACCTTAGTCATACCCACTTCCAACAAGACCTCACCCTCTTTTACCGGTTCATGGGTGGTAAAAATCTCTAAAAGTGCTTCGATCTCATTTTGGCTCAAAAGCTCTTTTGTAGGGGTTGAATCAGAAGATGACATCCTAGAACTGCTCGCGTAAACGCCTAAAAAGTCCTGCTAAACCACTCTCTTTAGGTTTCACATAGACTTGACGTTCCAAGCGACTCACCAGACGTTTGGCGATGAGTCTCATATCTTTACTCACAAGTGAAGAGGGGTGCGCTTGTGTAAACAGTGCGCGCTGTTTGACCGAAGCAGAGACTTTCAGGTCGATGTTGATCTTACCTAAAAACTTCAAATCTAGATCTTCACGGATGTTTTCCAAAGCTACCTTCTGGATGCGTTTAAAAATAGAGTAGGCCTCATTTTCGTTACTCACTTGGTTAAGCAACATTAACATATCGGGGCGCTCTCTAGCAACCACCTTTACTGTGGCATAAGCGTCAGTTATGGCAGCAGGATCAGGTACAGTGACGACAACAACATCATCTGCCGCCTGTAAAAAAAGTTGGGTATTTTTATTAATACCTGCGCCCGTATCAATAATAAGCACATCCAAGTCGTTTAAAACTTCTGCCTCTTTCATAAAGCGCTCAAAAACCTCAGAGTCTGAGTAATTGAGTATCTCTTCACCACTCTCACCGGGTATCAAGACAAGGTTCTCTCTAACTTGTATAAGGATCTCTTTAAGTGTTGCCTCACCTTTTAACATATGCAAAATGTTCTTTTTCACAGAGACATTGAACATCACATCAAGGTTAGCAAGACCGATATCAGCATCAAAGACACCTACCTTCACCCCAGCTGATGCTAAAACATACGCAAGGTTAGAGCTAATGGTACTTTTTCCTACGCCACCTTTACCACTCGTAATGGCAATGAAACGGGTCTTTTTTGCGCGGTTGTTTTGTACCATTATTTGAGACCTAGGTGTTGAAGAGGGATGATGACACTTTCACGCTCTGACCAGTGCGGATGAGGCAATGTTAAAAATGGCGTCTGCATCTTCACCTTGTCAAAAAAAATAAGATCAAGGTCTAAGGTTCTCGGTGCATTGGCAAAACTGCGTCTGCGTCCAAAATGTTTTTCTGTATGCAAAAGAAATTTTAACAACTTTTTAGGGCTCTTGTTTGTAGCGACTTCCACAACCGCATTTAAAAAATCTTCCTGCTCGTGATACCCAAAAGGAGGATTTTTTAAAACCGGTGAGGTGTGAAGGAGTTGTATGTCAACAGCATTTTTAAGATAGTGTTGAAGGTGTTGAAAACGTCTGATGACATCTCCAACATTACCACCAAGACCTATAAGTGCACGATGGCGCAAGATTTTGGCGTGTCTGTACGAAGCGGGAAAACCTGAGACTCTATAGAGGCTCAAGTCAGCAGAGAGCTTACGTACTAGCAACACTAATTACGCTTGTTGCTGTTGTGCTGCGGCTTGTTGTGCCTGAAGTGCCTGAACTTCTTGCATGATCTGGTTCATACCTAGCATTGCCAAGTGGTAACCAAATGGACCAAAACCTACAACAGATGAAGCACATACTGGAGCAATCATGTTCTCTTTACGGAACTCTTCACGGCGGTGAATGTTAGAGATATGGACTTCAATAGTAGGGATGGCTACAGCAGAGATCGCATCACGAATAGCGATAGAAGTGTGTGTATATGCAGCAGCATTAATAATAATACCTTGCGCTTCACCATAACACTCTTGGATCTTGTCTACGATCTCACCCTCAAGATTTGACTGAAAAAATTCTATCTCTATGTTGTTTTTGTCTGCGAAATCTTTCATCTGAGCATGGATCTGCTCTAACTTCATTGGTCCGTAAATAGCTTGTTCACGAACACCTAACATGTTAAGATTTGGACCTTGAATTACGACAACTTTCATTGTTTTCCTTTAATATATATTATTTCTTCGTGCATTATAGGTAAAGATAGATTGTAATTCCTTGAATATCGTTATAATTACGAGATTCATTTTAACAAACGAGACACTATGAAAATTATAACACCTGAGACCATCCTCTCACCCACCCGACAACTCAGTGGCATGAGTATCGCTTTTGACACACACATCCGTGCTATTGGACAGCTTCATGAACTTTTAGAACAATTTCCTGAGGCAGATTTTGTAGAGGTCCCGCTGCACTCCCTGGTGATGCCTGGACTTATTAATCCTCATGTTCACTTAGAGTTCTCTGCCAACAAAGAGACTTTAAAATATGGTAGTTTTATGCCTTGGCTTAACTCTGTTATAGAGAACCGTGAAGATCTTATTGGAGGATGTGATGCTAACTGTATGTCTAAGGCCTGCGACGAGATGCTTAAAAATGGTATCACAACATTTGGTGCGGTGAGTTCGTATGCTTTAGACTTAGAAGCCGCTGCCAATGCTAAACAAAAAGTCTTATTTTTTAATGAGGTCATCGGTTCTCAAGCGACTATGGCAGACACACTGTATGATGATTTTATGTCCCGTGTAGAAGCTTCTTTGCAGGTCAAAAGAGAGGGCTTTTACCCAGCTATCGCAATTCATTCACCCTACTCCGTTCATCCGGCACTTATAAAGCGGGCGTTAAAGTATGCCACTCAACACAACATGGTCACCACCGCACACTACATGGAAAGCCCTGCCGAACAGGAGTGGTTAGCCAGTAATTCTGGTGAGTTTAAGCCCTTTTTTACTGAGTTTTTAAAACAAGATTATGCCGTCAACACCTCTGAGAGTTTTCTCTCTCTTTTTAAAGACAAACCAACGCTGATGACGCATGTTGTACAAGCAGACCATGGCGAGTTAAAACAACTTGCACAAGATGGCCACACAGTGATACACTGCCCCATCTCTAACCGTCTACTAGGTAACGGTACCATCGACCTTGAAAAACTCGATGTAAACAAGGTATCTTGGGTCATGGGTACAGATGGACTTAGTTCTAACTACACACTAGACCTCATCGAAGAGATGAAAATTGCCCTTTTTATGCATGCCAATCGTGACCTCACAACACTCGCTACCGAATTACTCACAAATGCAACAGTAAACAGTGCTAAGGCCTTGGGGATGAATACAGGAGAAATTGCAGTAGGTAAAGAGGCTGACCTCTTAATCATAGACCTAGAAACAACACCTAGTGAGCAGTTACCCGTGCATTTACTTCTGCATGGCTATAATATTCAAAAAATTTATATCAATGGAAATGAGGTCTCATAAATGGAAGGTCTGAAAACACTTTTTATACCCATCACAGCAACACTAGGTTTTATACAGAAATATTTTAAATCCATGCTCTTTTTACTACTTCTTGTACTCATTTTTGGTCCTGAAGCGGAAGACAAAGCCACACCAAACAACCTCCAGGAGATCAAACTTGTAGGTCCCATTTTCGATACCACTGAAGTTGTACAGCAACTTGATAAAGCGATGCTCAATGAGAAGATAAAAGGGGTCATGTTGACAGTTGATTCTCCCGGTGGCACTGTACCTCCTTCGATAGAGGTCATGGAGGCTGTAAAACGTCTCAGAGAGGTCAAACCTGTTATCGTCTACGCAGCAGGTACACTGGCCAGTGGCTCTTATTATGCCTCTTGTTATGCTGATGAAATCATCGCAAATCCTGGTTCCATGGTCGGATCCATAGGTGTTATCATGCATGGTGCCAACTTAAGCGAACTCATGAGTAAGATAGGTATCAAATCACAGATCATTCAAGCAGGAAAATACAAACAGGTCGGAACAACAGACAGAGCTTGGAGTGCTGTAGAAAAAAGAGAACTCAACAAGGTTATTCAAGGTACCTATAAGATGTTTGTTCATGATGTAGCAACGGCAAGAGGTCTTGATGAGCACAAGGCAAGCCGATTTGCTGATGCTCACATCTTTACAGCCAAGCAGGCCATTAGAGTAGGACTTGTTGATTCTGTTGGCGTTTTATATGACGCTAAAAAACGGCTAGAAACACTCACTAAAGTTGAGAAACCCGTGTGGAACCGTGAGGACAAGTTCGAAAAGTTCTTTAAGAAACTCTCAACAGAGAGTGCCACAATGGTATACACCTACTTCCCTGAACTCTCACTACGTTAAAATCTTCTAGAGGTACACCCTCTATTTACAAAACATTTACCAACTTTTTTTACAATTTCTTTATGGAAATAAGCCATAGGGCTCTTTCCTTCTTACTTGATTATGATTCTCTTTGAGTCATTACTATAATCTCTCACTGATGAATCTTTTTAGATGTAAAAGCCTTTCGCTTCACAGTGATTGGCTTATAAGCACTTATTTAAAATACAAATTAAGGAGTATTTCATGATAAAAAATCTAATGACAACACTTTTAACCGTTACCGCTTTGGAGTTGACTGCATCTGCAGCTATTATCCCAAACCTCAATGCTGAGCTTGTTCATAACAAAGCCCTGATCAAAGAGTATAAAACAGCCCTCACTACTCTTGAGAAGCGCAATACCTTTCTTGAGGCTGAAAAGAAGAAACATCCCAAACTTTATGAGCTAAAACCTCTTTTTGAAGAGACTGAGGCAGCCTATATTAACCGTATTAAGCTTAATGGTGCAGAGGCTAAAAACCTTAACTTTACCATTAAAGATCATCAGGTTACAGTTGAGATGCAGATGAAAACTGAACAAAAAGATAAAAATGGTTATTTCTCAAGTTCCCAATATTTTTATCAGTCCTATCCAGTGCCTAAAAATGTAGATGAGGAGAAGATTTCACACAGTGTAGATGGTGACTACTTTGTTATCACCATGCCTAAAAAGAAGTGATTTAGCGGAAGATCTTGTCACAATCTTTTGAGATAGCGCCAGGAACTGTCGCTATGGTCATAAACTCTGACATTGAGAGTAGAGGATACATTACAGCGATATAGTACTTAGGTGCCAAGATCTTAGCCTTGCCATCTTCTATCAGTACAGGATAAGGCAGGAGCTCTGCATTTTGGTAGCCTATCTTTTTAACAAACTTACTGGTGCGCTTGGAGAGTTTAACACCAATCAATGTTGCACCATTAGAGAGTTTTTGTTCAAAAACCACTTTTTTAGACTTTCTTGCTTTTTCAAGAAGCGCTTTATTACTTCCCTCTGACACCACTTTCATATCTTCATAAACAGGCATACCATTCATAAACTTATAACGTGGCAGACGGATGAACTTTACTACATCTTTAGAGTTTTTGAGACCCTCAAACTGTGCGAGCAGACGCTCTAGATTCTTTTTAGCAAAAGCATCATCATAATCATCTTGCATAAATGCTTTTTGAACATAGATAGGGTTAGAGATACTGATCTGCTGGTTTTTCTCATCTACTAAAAGACGCAAGTTTCCTGCAAATCCTCTTGTGCTTTTAGAGGCCTTTTGTGTCAGATTTTCATCAGTAAAGACCAAAGAGGTGACTTTTCCTTTTTTGTCCACTTTGTAAGAGGCCAACACAGTAAATCCAGCAGCACTTAATTTGGATTTAACATCATCCATAGAGAGCAATGGTGCTTGTAAGTAGGCGGCAACACGGTCATTTTCGACCTCGCCTACCCCGGCTTTTTTAACACTTTCTTTAGCCTCTTTTTTAAAATAGTTTGGCGGATAACGTTTGCCTTCTAAAATGTTATAAGTAGCATTCTCTTCATTTTTTGTCTCTACCTTTTTCTCTTGCGAAATCACTGGCTTTTTAGTGACACTCTCACCTTCAACGATCAAGTTGACCTGAGGTACTTTAGCTTTGACCTCTGGTGCTTGTGGTGCTTTTACCAAGGTAATATCCAAGACATTGTCTTCTGCTAACAGTTGTGAAGCGCTCAAAGAGATAAGAAGGCTCATCGCCAGGGTTTGATAGTTTTTTTTCATCTTGATTCCTATATACATTCAAAGATAAAATATACAAATATATTTTATGAATAAACGATAACAAATTAAAGATCTATAAGAGGCAGAACCTCTTATAGATTAAAGAGATTACTTCTTCTGAGAAGCTTTCCATTTTTCATACTCAGCATAATCAGACTCAGAAAGTGTACGTGTTGCACTTCCTGCGTTATCTGCTACTGAACGTGTAGATGAACCAGCGTTGTCAGAGATGCTGTCAGTAGAGTGACGGGCATCGTTAGTTGCTGAAACACTTGACTTACGTGCGTCGTTAGAAGCAGAAACACTAGATTTACGCGCGTCGTTTGAGGCAGCAACACTAGAAGTTCTTGCATCGTTAGAGACAGTCTTCGTAGAGTCATTTGCATTGTCAGAGATACTGTCAGTAGAGTCTCTCATGTCATT
This sequence comes from Helicobacteraceae bacterium, assembly GCA_027061425.1. Lineage (GTDB taxonomy): Bacteria > Campylobacterota > Campylobacteria > Campylobacterales > Sulfurimonadaceae > Sulfonitrofixus. The sequence goes on along the minus strand of JALSUN010000042.1, from coordinate 35,165 downwards.
TGACGCTGTTGTTGAAGAGGTTCTCGCATCGTTAGAGATCGTCTTAGTAGAATCATCTAAGTTGTTAGAAAGTGTCTTCGTAGAATCATTCAAATTGTTTGAAGTCGTCTTTGTAGAGTCATTCAAGTTATTTGACGTGGTCTTAGTAGAATCATTAAGATTGTTAGATGTTGTCTTTGTAGAGTCATTCAAGTTGTTTGACGTGGTCTCAGTTGAACTTTTAAGGTCTCCAGAAACAGTTTTAGTAGAATCACTCATGTCATGAGACACTTGAACTGTAGAATCTTTAAAGTCCTTCGTTGCCATCGTTGAACTGTCTTTCATGTCACGTGACGTGTTAGTTGCCGTGTCTTTTGTATCTTCAGCTAGTTCTACAGTAGAGTCACGAACATCACGACTCACACTCGTAGAAGTCACTTCACCACTTTTCACTGTTGCAATTTCACTTGTTTTAAGATCATCAGATGCCTTAACTGCTGAATCACGGGCATCATGACTGACACTGGTCACTGTACGTTCTCCACTTTTAGAGACCTCTACACCACCATCTTTCATTGAGTCAGCTGTGTCACGTGCATCATGACTCATTGTTGTTGTTGCGTCTTTCATGTCTTTAAACATGTCGCCAAAACTAAAGTCACCTGCGTATACTGTTGTTGTTAATGCACTAAATGCTAGAGCGCTTGCTACAATTACTTTTCTCATTTTGATCCTTTTTTTAATTGTTTCTGGGAAAACTATAGCCCTCAAACCCTAAAGTGTGTCTTAAATTCCCATATTAGAGTAGATTATATTTCAAAACGAAACACACATTAAAACTCCTTATACTTCCCACCCTCACGAAAGTAGAGCTCTTATAATAAAAAGTAATACACTTTACTCCATATTTCAAGTAGTATATTTTTATTTCCCTATTTATAGGGCTCTAAAGCATATATCTGAAAATTTTATATGTTTTTTACACACTAATAATGTTAAATTTAAAATTTAGGCAAATGTTACTCACTTCAAAGTTTCTAGGCTATAATATTTTCAACAAGTGCCTGAAATACCCTAATTTAGGGAAAGGTCTTTGTTATAAAGGATTAAAATGAAAAAAGCACTACTTCTCTTACTTCTTAGTTCTGCACTTTTTGCAGAGGCCTACACTAAAGCCGACCGTATTAAAGATATGCAGATCATGGCAGAATCAATGTCTCAAATCCAGACAGGTTTCTTTTACAACAATAACGAAATTGTTCAAGATGGCGCACTCAAGCTTTCAGATGCTATTCGTCGGGTACAACCACCTCTTGAAGAGACTGAAGAGAAAGACCCAATGACACGCTATATGAATCAAAAGGTAGTCTTCTCTAACAAGATCACTAAAAAGATAGATCAAAAAGCTAAGATCATCTTGGAGCGTTTTAAAGCAGGTGACATGCCCCAAGCTATACAAGCCTATACTAAGATCATGAAACAGTGCATGGAGTGTCATTCACAACTTCGTACATGGTAACCACAAAAATAGCGTCATATAAAACCAGACCAAGTTCTGGTGCACTTAAGGTAATAATGCATTGAAACAAATTTTCTTACTTCTTATGATACTGCTTGGTGTTGATCTTTCTGCGCTTGAACTTAAACTGACAGGTACCGTTGTCTCTTACAACCAGAAGATGATCGGTGCGCGCTATATGGGTTATGTCAAACACATCTATTATGATGTTGGCGATCGTGTCGAACGTGAGGACACCCTATTTGAGTTGGAGTCTGCCGAATTTGACATCTTAAAAAATCAAGCAGACCTTGCATTAGAACAGGCCCTAGCCATCGTTGATATCTACAGAACACGTAAACGCTCTCTTGATCGTCAACGTGGACTTTTAAAGAGAAAAGGACTGGTCAACAGTGCCGACTTTCAGAACTTGGACATAACTGCTGACAATGTAGAAGCAGGCCTCGCCTCTGCCCAGGTCTTGGTTAAAAATGCTGCTGAGAAGGCCAAGCAGATCTCAACCATTACCGGTTATCTTGAAGTCAAAGCCCCAAATGCAGGTATTATTGTTGAAAAAAGCATACGGGTAGGTGATCTTATCGCACCGGGTATGCTCACCATGATTCTTGTAGACTTAGACCACCTCCAAATAGAAGGTCAAGTGGCCGAATCTGACCTGAAATATGTTGAAAAATTTCAAAAGGTCAATGTCACGATCCCTTCTCTTAACTACAAAACGCAAGGTATCATCAAGTCTATTGTTCCAAGTGCCAACCCTATGGCCCACACCTTTAAGATTATTGTCAACTTTAAAAAGACAAGCGATAAGATCTTTCCAGGTATGTATGCCAAGATCTTAATCAATGTTGATAAAACACGTGTTGCAGGAAGATAGATCATTATGAAAAATGAGGAGTACAAAAGTAAAAACATTGCGGGCATTATGGCCAAGATGTTTCTTAACAACCCACTGACTATGGTACTCCTTGTCTCAGTTTTACTGCTAGGCTACATCACCCTCAACATCGCCCCTCGTGAAGAAGATCCACAGATCGCTGTAAGTGGCGGTTCTATCATGGTTGTCATCCCGGGTGCCTCTCCTGAGGCCATTACTAATGTCGTCATCAAACCTCTTGAGCGCCGTATCCGTGAGATCAAAGGTGTTGAGCATGTTTATGGTACGGCTATGAACAACGTCGGTATGATCAATGTGCAGTACTTTATCGGTGAGGACAGAGAGTCTAGTAACCTTAAGCTCTATGACAAGGTGATGCAGAACATGGACAAACTTCCTGTCGGCGTCCAGGCACCACTCATCAAACCTTTTGACATCGACATCGATATTCCTGTTGCCACCGTCGCCTTTTACCAAAAGGAGCACCGAAGACCAAGCACTGTAGAGCAGTATCGCGTGGTCAGAGAGGTACAACAAGAGATCAACGCTATAGAAAATGTCTCTAAAAGTACACTAAAAGGTATCCACCATCCTCAATTTAACATTAACGTTGATCTGGACAAACTCTCAGGCTACCACCTCTCTCTAGGCCAAATCGCCAATGCTGTTAAAGCTATTGCTAACAATGCTCCTAATATACAAACCCCCTCAGCCAAAAATACCCTGATTGTCTTTGGTGTTCAAAACTCTATAGAGACTGTTGATGATATTAGAAATCTTATCGTCGCACAGTACATGGGTTCTGCCATCTATCTTAAAGATGTAGCTGACGTAGAGTTTAGTTGGGACATGCAACATTACCAAGCCTCTGAGTTGGCTATGCGTGAGAACAATGAGACCTTTGACAACACCATTGAGCAAGTCACACTTACCGTTTCTAAACTCAAAGGTACCAATGCCGTCCATATTACTGAAAATGTCGTAGAACTTCTCAAAGAGAAGCGTACCATGTTAGACGAGGCAGGCATCGGTTATATCATTACCCGTAATTATGGTGAACGTGCGGATGAAGCGGTTAATGAGCTCATCCATCACCTCGTCATCACCATCGGGATTATTGGACTGATCCTTATCCCATTTTTAGGATGGAGAGAGTCTCTTGTGGTCTCCATTGCCGTGCCTATGATCTTAGCGACCACGCTTTTTATCGCTTATATGACTGACCAAACCATCAACCGTATTACTCTCTTTGCTTTTTTACTGAGTCTGGGTCTTATTGTTGATGATGCTATTATCGTGATCGAGAACATCCACCGTCGTATGCACCTTAAAGAGACCGCTGAACAAGATTTTGACCGCATTATTATCGAAGCGACTGACGAAATTGGTCCCTCCACAAACATAGCCACTATCGCTATTATTTTAACTATGGCACCTATGGCCTTTGTAGGTGGTATGATGGGACAGTTTATGAAACCTATCCCCCTTAACGTTCCTGTAGCCTTAGCGGTCTCTCTCTTTGTCGCTTATGTCTTCACCCCATTTTTGGCCAAAAAACTGATTAAACGTGCTAAAGGGACCCATTAATGGAAGAGCGTATCTATGGCATTTTAAATGACCCTAAAAAGAAACGCAAGGTACTCATCTACATTGCAGTCGCATTTCTTGTTGCAGTGATGATGATACCCACTAAAATCGTCATGGCAAAGATGCTTCCAGGTAAAAGTGCCAACACCTTTAGTGTCTACGTTGATACCGCTACCAACAGCTCCCTTGTGGACACCAAACGTGTCACAGACTGTGTTGTGGGCTACTTCAAACATGAAAAAAATGTTCATGACATCGAGGTCTATCTGGCACAAGGTGCTCCATTAGACTATGCTGGTCTGGTCAAAGGCAGTGACTTTAAACAGATGAGAAATCAAGCGGAGATCGTTGTTAACCTCACAGACAAGCATGAACGAGAAGAGCCTTCCTACATGATGGTACACCGCATTCGTCCTCTCATCCAAGACGAGTGCCAACCCCTCGCAACGCAAGCAACCGTAAGATTTGTAGAGATGCCATCGGGTCCACCTACAATGGCAACTATAGCCGTCAACCTTTTTGGACGCGATCACATCTTAATGCGCCAAACTGCCATTAAGATCGCCAATATTTTAAAAGAGACCGAAGGTTTGGTTGATGTAGATGTCATGCAAGATGACATCTACCCTTTTTACCAGATCATCCCTGACAAAGAGAAGATCATACGCAGTGGTCTCAGTGTTGAGCAGGTCAACAACATTTTATACCTCGCGTTTGAAGGTTCTGTAGTTGCTGTTAAGAACTCTCAAACTCAGCAAGACCAGATTCCTATTTTTGTGCGCTTGGATGAGAGCAGTCGTAATGTAGCCACCAACTCTAAAGCAGGTCTTGAGTGGAAACTCTCCCGACTTAAACTTCTTAATCGTAAGGGCATGATGATTCCTATAAAAGAGGTTATTGAGATCAAAGAGGTACCATCTAGCCCTACTATATTTAGAAAAGATCTTCATGACTTGGTCACGATTACTGCAGAGTGCGACCTGGTTTCTCAGGTCTATCCTCTTTTAGATGCAAGAGCAACACTGCTTGAGAGATTGTCAGAAGATTTTAATGTCACCAAAGTACCAGGAATGTCAACTTATATGTTTGATCTTAACTTAGTGGACAAGGAGACAGGAGAGAAGCTTTTACTCAGATGGGATGGAGAGATGAAGGTCTCACTTGACACCTTTAGAGACCTGGGAGGTGCCTTTATAGCAGCACTGATATTGATGTTTTTACTCATGGTGGTCTACTACAAATCTTTTGCATTAAGTGGGGTCATTTTACTGGCAAGTTTTCTCTCTATCATTGGGGTCATTGTTGGTCACTTCGTCACCGACATCATCTCACTTGTCGCAGCAGGCACCCACTTCTTCTTGACAGCCACTTCACTCATTGGCTTTATCTCATTGATGGGCATCAGTGCACGGAGTTCGCTTCTGTTAATCGACTTTTCCAAGGCTCTTATAGAAAAAGGGGTAGAGAAACGTCGTGCTATTGCTATCTCAACGGCTACCCGCGCCAAGCCTATCTTGATGACGGCAGTCGCCATCATTTTAGGAAGTCTACTACTCTCTACTGACCCCATTTTTGGAGGTCTTGGTATCGCGCTGATCTTTGGTTCCATCGCGGCTACAGTAGTCTCTCTCTTTTTAGTCCCTGTTCTTATAGATAATATTGAAGCGATCTGTCCTATAGGCAAAGACCATCTTCCACATCCACATCCAGGTATCGGCATTAAAGAGCATGTTGATCCTGATGAACTAGGACTCTAATGCATACCCAACTCAACACAAGGAAAACCCATGAAAACAAAACTTAGTCTCACCCTGATCGCCCTACTCGCCACACTCTCTCTTCACGCTGAAGTAAAACAGACCTTCTATCCTGATGGCAAGGTGAAGTTTGAACGCAGCTATGAAAATGGTAAATTAAATGGCGTTGCCAGAGCCTACTATCCAAGTGGTGCGCTTAAAACAAAGACAAATTTCCGTAATGGAAAAGTTGATGGCATGACCTATGGTTACTATGAAAACGGCCATTTAAAAGCAGAAATCCCTATGCGTGATGGCAAGATCCACGGCACACAAAAAGAGTACTACTCTAATGGTGCACTAAAGTCTATTGCCAAGTTTGTAGATGATCACAACGTGGGAACTAAAAAAATCGTCTTTCCTGATGGAAACCTCAAAGCCAAACTCTACTTCAACGATGAAGGGCAATTAGATGGTACGCTTAAAGAGTACTACCCTAATGGTAATCTAAAATATAAGATCAATGTCGAAAAAGGTCATGCTGTAAAAGGTTATATCTATACACTTAATGGCGATAGAAAACGTATGACTGCAGAACAGTTTGCAGACATGGGCATTTTATAGTCTAACGTACCGCCTCAAGATAATTGGGGCTTGAGTGATACAACCGAGCACGCACGATGACCTTCTCATACCAAGGAAGTGTCTCGTAATGAAGAGGCAGTGTTCCACTGTTATATAAGTAATGGTGGCTACCTTGATGCACATAATCATAAGGCAGCGCATCCACTGCTGCTATCAATGACTCAAACTGTACATCTTCCGGCAGTTGCTCATGAACATACCCCATTGCCTCTTTGATCTTCTCAACATAACTTTTTTTAAGCAGTGGAATAATGTCAAATATATGGGTGTAACGTTCATGCTTCAACCCTCTGATACTCTCAACAAAAGCAGCATTACCTACAGGTGGCGCGCCAAAAGTATAAACAGTGACATCGTAGCCCTCCTTATAAAGTAGCGCAGAGAGCAGATGTGCCACTGCCCCACCGAGACTATGACCTGTTACGGTGATATGCATATTTTGATGAAGATAGGGACGTATCACCTCTAGTGCTTCAAGTGCCTCTTTATAATATCCCGCATGAACCCTGCTGCTGTTTTCATCTCTAAAAGGCATTTCACTAATATCCAGGTCTGTCTCAATATTTTGCAGATTATCTGTACCCTCAAACACTACCCACAACTGCTCTTTTTGCACAAAAATATAAAACTGCACTCCCGAGACTTTTGCAGGCACTAATCTGTAGTTTTTACTTTCATACTTCTGTATAAATTGCGCAGGAGGCAAGTAGACATCATTAGAGAGCGTTGCTGCTTGAACTAAATCTGAGGCATTAAGCGTTAAGCTGTTTAAGAAAAAAGCAAAGATAAAAAGATATTTCATAAAAGAGATTATAACAAGAGAGTAGAAATGGTTGCAACAGCCAAAGTGTCACAGACCTTTTGCTCAAAATACCACTGTTGCTAAAAGTGTCTTTATAAGTTTTTTATCCTAAATCCCTTCTATAATAATAAAATGTAGTTTAGCTTTGCTATAATAATTTCATCTTGAATTATATAATGGAACGCATCATGAAACAGATATTCATACTACTAATGGCCCTCTCAACACTTGCCTTTGCTGACTTACACGACAGTCTCTCAAAAAGTGACCATAAACCTGTCACCAAACCTGTTGTCGTTTTCGAGACAACACAAGGGGTGATAGAGTTAGAACTTCGTCCAGACTATGCACCACTTGCTGTTGAGAACTTTGTTACTCATGTCAAAGAGGGCTACTATAATGGTCTTATCTTTCACCGTATTATTAAAGACTTTATGATTCAAGGGGGAGACCCAACCGGTACCGGCCGTGGAGGCGCATCGATCTGGAAGAAGCCCTTTAAAGATGAATTTGCTAAGAATGTCACTTTTAACAAACCAGGTATCTTGGCTATGGCCAATGCAGGACCGGGTACTAACGGCAGCCAATTTTTCATCACAACAGCACCCACGCCATGGTTAAACGGCCATCACACCATATTTGGTTATGTGGTAAAAGGGATGGATACTCTGAACAAGTTAAACAATGTAGCAACAAATCCTCGTGGCAACAAACCTCTTGATAAACAAGAGATCATTAAAGCTTACATCAAAAAGTAAGTGTTATATCTCTAAAGCTTTACGTATGGCTAAAGCCTGTACATGTTCTTGAACGTCATGTACTCTAATAATCCCTGCCCCATTTTTCACCGCAGCCAAATGCAGAGCCAAGGTGCCCCCTAAGCGCTCTTGTGGTGTTGATGGTGAGATCATATCTATCATAGATTTACGACTAGCACCTACTAGAACCTGCTTTCTCAAACGTAAAAAATGTTCCAGATGGGTGATGAGCAAGATGTTGTCCTCAAGACTTTTACCAAACCCTATACCTACATCGAGAATGATCTTTTTAATACCAAAATGGTGGGCTTTGGCAATGCGCTCTTGAAAAAAAGTATAAATCTCACCTAAAATATCTTCGTACTCTGGTTTCTCCTGCATAGTCTCAGGGCTACCCTGCATATGCATAATTACAACTTCAGCGTCATACTTAGCAACTACTTCACAGAGGGCATCACTCTCTAGACCTTGTATGTCATTAACGATATGAAAACCTTTTGAGAGAGCATACTCCGCTACCAGTGCTTGATAGGTGTCAATGCTAAAACGTGCTTTAGTGAGAAGATCTGAGTTTTCAAGATGATCGATGATAGGCTTTACACGGGCCAACTCATCTTCAGCAGAGATAGGTTTTGAACCTGGTCGAGAGGAGAGACCCCCCACATCTATGATATGAGCACCCTCGTTTATCATCTTCTCTATCTTCTCTAAAGCATCTTTCGACTTAAAACGACTCGCTTCAAAAAAGCTGTCATCGTTGGCATTGATCACACCCATCACCTTACATGACTTCGGTTTTTCAGACTTCAATATAGCTTGGAGTTGATGCGCCACCTCTTTTAAACCATAAGGCTGGGTCAACTCTTTGATAGAGAGATGTTTCAACTGCTTCTTTGTCACGATCAGGAGGCAGTTCACATGACTTTTGATAGACATCACCGTCCCCTTAGGCACGGCGAGTTCAGCACCTGCCGAGAGCGCATCTTGTTTTAAGACATTTGCCCCTGCCGAGGAGAGACCGTCTATACTAATAAGGTACTGCTTCGCTTTAGCACTCATAATGTTAAGACCTCCCGCATCAACTCCTATCTTTTTCAGATGCTTACGGACATCAATGTCTAAAGAGAGTTGTTTAACGCGCACGAGAGACCTTTATAAATGGCATCAACAGATTAAGAAGTACAGGCTGTAATCTTGCGTTAAGATCTAGTAGTTTGTAACTTCTTTCAAAACGATTGAGCTGATCGTCATTCAAGGCAAGTCTATCTATCACAGTCGCGCGATAATAGAGTGCTTCTACTAACTCTTTCGCCTGAAGTTTAGAGAGTCGTGTCTGCGCTGTTACAAAAGAAAACAGAGTGGCCAAGTTCAATGTTCCAAGATTGATGTCTAGGTGTCTCTGCTCTTTTTTAAACTGCTCATTGATGATTTGAAGTCGTGAACGTATGGTAGGAAGAAGCACCGACTTACTCTCGGTAATAATAATGATCTCTATATTTCGAGGAGGCTCTTCTATCACTTTTAAAAGAGCGTTCTGCGCATCTTCTGTAAAAGAGCGCGCAGAGATAATCAAATATTTTATAGCCTCTTCTGCGATGTAGGCCTCTGCAATCACTGCTTTGGAATGTTCTATCTTAAAGTTTATTTCATCAGGTTCAAAAAGAACAACACGCGAAGGTTTCAACTGCTCGCGCAGCGCAGACGAACGTACCTCAATGTTATCACAGATGATAATGTGACTACGAAGGGCACTACGCATCAACATCCACTTCCCCAAATAAGACTGCATTTAATGACTTGTCAAATTGGCGATAGAGTTGCAAGAGTTTTATGTCGAGAAGGGGGTCGTAAGAACGCATAGTATAGGCATTTTGATAATCTTCATCCATCAACCACAAAAAACTGGTGTCATGAGCTTTAGGAAGGTCTGCTGCCTTATCATTGCCCCGACCGATATACCAAAATATATAAGAGTCGTTATAAGCCAGAGACAACATGTCTTCTAACATATCTAAGTTGTCAGAGGTGATGTGGCTGTAGTTGGGATAGAGACTCTCTATACAGGTGACAGAGATAAGGGGACGTTCTGTTATGGCCTTATTTAACGTACTGATGATGTACTGACCAAACCACTGACGGTCTGTGTCCGTAACAATCACCACACTTTTACCTGAAACGATCTGCTTTAGAGCTTGCGCCATAGTGGCTGTCCACTCAAAGCGAGACTCTTCAAGCCATGAAAGCATGGCACCCTCTTCACGAATGTTGTCGAGTGTCCACTTTATGAAGGCTTGCACTTAGGGTTTACTTATCTAACTCGTAAGCGTTATGAAGTGAACGTACTGCCAACTCTGCATACTTCTCATCAATCACCATAGAGACTTTAATCTCTGAAGTTGAGATCATCTGAATGTTAATGTTTTCAGTTGCCATAGTAGAGAAGGCTTTAGCAGCGACGCCAGTATGAGACTTCATGCCCACACCAACGATAGAGACTTTACAAATGCTTTCATCAAATGAGGCATCTTGGATCTCTTTTTTCTGGCAAAACGACTCTACTACTGCTTTGGCATCAGTGAGTTCATTTTGAGGTACTGTAAAGTCCATGTTGGTAGAACCATCATGTCCAGAAGTCTGGATGATCATGTCAACATTGACATTACTTGTAGCTAAAGCACCGAAAATATCAGACGCGATGCCTGGGCGGTTAACAACACCTCCAAGAGCAATACGTGCTTGGTTACGGTCGAGTGCAATACCGCTTACTAGTGGTTTTTCCATGATATTTTCTTCCTTTGTAATTAATGTGCCCTCTGCTGTAGAGAAACTAGAACGGGTTACAAGACTGACGTTAAGTTTTTTAGCCAGTTCAACAGAACGATTTTGAAGGACTTTTGCACCTAAAGATGCAAGTTCTAACATCTCATCATAAGAGATCTTGTCCAGCTTCTTGGCAGTCGGTTCTATGCGAGGGTCTGTAGTATAGATACCATCAACATCTGTGTAAATCTCACATAGATCAGCTTTCATAGCACCTGCAACAGCCACCGCAGAAAGGTCAGACCCACCACGACCTAAAGTCGTCACTAAGCCTGCTTCGTTCACCCCTTGAAAACCTGCGATGACAAGAATTTTATCTTCATCGAGAGCGGCTTGCATTGTTTGGGTCTCTATACGTTCTATACGCGCTTTTGTGTGTGCATCATCAGTAATGATCCCTGCACGGCGTCCTGTCATAGAACTTGCCTTATGTCCCATCTGGTTAAGGGCGATGGCCAAAAGTGCTGCCGTGACACGTTCACCTGAGCTTAAAACCATATCGACTTCAGCACGTTCAGGGTTTTCACCAAAATGTTCAGTAAAGCCTACCAGTTTGTTGGTCTCACCACTCATAGCAGAGACCACAACGATCACCTTGTGTCCTGCTTTTACAGTTTTTGAGACACGATTTGCTACATTTTGAATCCGCTCAAGATCTCCAACACTCGTTCCACCAAATTTCTGTACAATGACCATTACAGTAATCCTTCTTTTTTGAAATGCTCTATAACCTTCTCATACACAGGCTTTTTAAACTTTGCTACCATACCAAGTACAGCATTGACATCCACATATTTATGATTAACAAACTCCGGATGTTCTGTCTCTAGGTTGACCAAAGACTCATCTTTAAGACGTACTAAAAAGTAACGCTGTGTCTGCCCATCAAAAGGGTCCATCTTCTTGGCTACATGTTTGGGGAAATCATAAGAGATCCACTCAGGATGCTCACCAACGATCTCAACATCATTGGTACCGATCTCCTCTTCTAACTCTCTAAGAAGTGCCTCGGTTGGGGTCTCACCTGCGTCTATTCCACCTTGTGGAAACTGCCACATACCTGAGATATCATTACGCTCTGCCACAAACACCATTTTTTCTTTGGGATAAGCAGAAGAGACTATAATAGCCGCAACGTTGGGACGATAATTTTTTTTATGGCTCATAGTCACTATCTTTTCAAGGGTAATTCACCCCTATTTATATTGCGCGTATTATAGTTAAAAAGATTTAAAATCCCATAAAAGAGGTTACAATACCCTTATGCTTTTATATATACACATCCCATTTTGTGACTCTAAATGTCACTACTGTAGTTTTAACTCTTATGTTGATCTTTTTCATCTCAGAAGCGAGTATATGCAGGCACTTTTAAAGCAACTCAAAAGTGAATTTACCCGTTTTGATGTTCAAAAAGAGGACATAGAGACCGTGTTTATAGGGGGTGGCACACCTTCTACCGTCTCACCTGAACTCTATGCCCCTCTCTTTGAGTACCTCAAAGGCTTTATTAAAGAGGGCGCTGAAATTACCTCTGAGGCCAACCCTAACAGTGCTACAAAGTCTTGGCTTGAAGGCATGTTCACTTTAGGTGTGAATCGTATCAGTTTTGGTGTGCAGAGCTTTAATGATGAAAAGCTCAAACAACTGGGGCGTGCGCACAAAGCAGAAGATGCTGTAAATGCCCTTTGGAGGGCGAAGGAAGTGGGCTACACCCATCTCTCACTTGACCTTATCTATGCCGTAGCAGGAGACACGCAAGCACTTTTAAAACATGATCTGCAAGAGGCCTTTAAACTGCCTATAGACCATTTGAGTGCTTATGCCCTTACCATTGAAGAGGGCACCCCCTTTGCAGCAACCCCTGAAGTCGCAGATGAGAAACTGGTGCTCACAGAGTGGTTTTTAGCAGAGATTAAAAAGAAGTTTCCAAGCTATGAGATTTCAAACTTTGGAGCGTACCACTCTCAGCACAACTTGGGGTATTGGCAATATAAAGAGTACATAGGGCTCGGTTCAGGCGCCGTGGGTTTTTATAAAAATTGCCGTTACTACCCTACAAAAGATGTCAATGCCTACATTAAAAACCCCCTTGACATACAAACCGAGACTTTAAGTGATGAAGCTATATGCACTGAAAAGATCTTTTTGGGACTTCGGTCTGTTGTAGGTGTCAGCGCAACACTTTTAACATCTACCGAGCTTCAACGTGCACAGATTCTTGTACACGAAAAGAAACTTCGTCAAGAAGATGAGACTTTTTATAACGATGACTACCTTTTAAGTGATGAACTCGCCCTTTTCATCCAACAATAAGAGAGGGCGATGTATAATCGCAAAAAACTATTGATAGGCGGTTGCTATGTTTGGTATGGGTTTTGCTGAGATTTTAATCATCGGCGTTATTGCTATCCTCTTTTTAGGCCCAGACAAACTCCCTGAGACTATGATTCAGATCGCCAAATTTTTCAAGTCTGTAAAGACCACTGTAGCTTCTGCTAAGACTACAATAGAAGATGAACTTCATATTCAAGAGATCAAAGAAGAGGCCAACAGCTATAAACAGCAGTTTTTAGAGGCAACCAATGAACTTGAAAAAAGCAGTGGTACTCAAGAGCTTAAAGAGAGTATGACAGAGATTAAAAAAGGTGTCTATGTTGATATGGACGAGACACAAACACCACAAGCCGAACCTGCTCCTAAAAAACCCGAAGTGGTCACTTTTGCAAAGAAGCCCAAAACATCTAAAGGCTTAGGTCTTGACGATCCTATTGATGCAGATGATGCGTTAGACAACACACCAAGTGAGAAAGCATAATGTTTGACGATTTAAGACCCCACCTTGTTGAGTTACGTAAACGCCTCGCTATTGCTGCTATTAGTATAGTCCTTGGCTTTTTTATTATGTTTTATTTTCATGAAGCCCTGCTCGCATGGATGATAGAACCTCTTAACGATGCACTCATAGAAGTAGGTAAAAAGTCTGTAAATGCTGCCAATGGTATGGTGACCACCTCTCAAGTCGGTGGTGCCTTTTTTGTAGCTTTGAAGGTCTCATTTTTTGCAGGACTCCTGCTCTCTCTACCTGTTATCTTGGCGCAGTTTTGGCTCTTTATCGCTCCAGGACTCTATGCCAATGAGAAGAAGATGTTACTGCCATTTATCTTTGGTGGCACCACAATGTTTGCCGCTGGTGTCTCGTTTGCCTACTATGTGGTTACCCCCTTTGGTTTTGACTTCCTCATCACCTTTGGTAGTTTCAAGTTTACACCGCTCATTAACATAGAGGACTATGTAGGCTTCTTTACCAAGATTATGTTTGGATTTGGTGTCGCCTTCGAGTTACCTGTCTTTGCTTACTTCTTAGGACTGTTAGGACTTGTTAACGACAAGCAGATGATCGCATTTTTCAAATATGCTATTATCATCATCTTTGTTGTTGCCGCACTGCTCACGCCTCCTGATGTGCTCACACAACTCCTTATGGCTGGACCACTCATCATCTTATACGGTATCTCTATCTTACTTGTTAAGATGGTCAACCCTGCTGATGATGACGAGACTGATGACATCGAGAGTGCAGAAGATGGCATCGCTGTCTTAAAAGATGCCCTTGGCATTGAAGATGATGATGCAAAACAATCCCCTAAAGACAAGTAGCTATAACTTTACGCTCCCGCAAGAGCTTATAGCCACCCACCCCGTTGAACCACGAGACCATGCTAAGCTTCTGGTCTATAACCGACAAAACGATAGCATCACCCATACACGTTTTGACCAATTAGAGACTTTCTTACCCAAAGAGTGTGGCATTATATTTAATGACACCAAGGTGATAAAAGCCCGTCTTTATGGTTTTAAAAAGAGTGGTGGAAAACTAGAACTGCTTATCAACCGTCCCCTTGATGCACACCGCGTTAATGTCTATATACGTGGAAAAGTAAAGGTTGAGACCAGCATTGCTTTTGAAGATGGATTTACTGCCAAAGTCATCGCACTACATGAAGATGGGAGTCGAGATATCAACTTTTTTCAAGATGATGTGCTACTGCGGTTTGAAGAGATTTTACCCATTATCGACAAACAAGGGCACATCCCACTTCCTCCTTATATGCATAGAGAAGATGAGAAGATAGATGAAGATGACTATCAAAGTGTCTTTGCCAAACATGAAGGTGCTGTCGCGGCACCCACTGCCTCTTTGCACTTTACAACAGAGCAATTTGATACTTTACAAAAAGAATATGAGACCGCGTCTGTCACCTTACATGTTGGTGCAGGTACTTTTAAACCTGTTGACAGTGAGATCATCACAGACCATCCTATGCATGCTGAGTACTATAAGATATCACCAGAAGCCAAAGCACTCTATGACAGTGACAAGAGCCTTCTATGCATCGGAACGACCTCTACCCGCACCATAGAGTTCCATGCCCGCCATCAAGAGCAACTCTCAGGCGAGGCCAACCTCTTTTTGCACCCCGGTAACAAACCGTTACGGGTAAACCACCTACTCACCAACTTTCACCTGCCTCAGTCAACGCTCTTAATGCTTGTCGCCTCATTTGTAGGAGTAGAGACCACACATAAACTCTATGAAGAGGCCATTAAAGAGCGCTACCGTTTCTACTCTTATGGTGACGCGATGCTAATTATCTAAAGTGTACCTAAAGAACCACTACTTTTCCATTTTGCACCAGTACCTTACCTTCGAGTTCATAAAGAGAGAGTTTCTCCCCATATTCCCGAAGTACCTGCTCATAATCAGGATGTTCTTCGCAGTACTTTAAAAAGGGATCACTCTCGATAGCAGTTCTTTTACCAAACTGCGAGACAAAGTCATCTAAATCATAAATGAGTTCTGCACTCCCCTCCTTTACCAAGTCCATGGTACCTTCACTTTCATCCAACCGATGCGGTAGAACATAGATCTTTTTGCCCATCTTCTTGGCAAAAGCAACACTGCGCATAGAGCCACTGTCACGCAGTGCTTCTGTCACCACTAAAACATCACCTAAGGCAACCACCAGCTCATTGCGTATCACAAAATTCCAGTTAGTCGCTAAAGCTCCATCATCAAACTGACTCAGTAAAAGGCCTTCGGTCTCAATACGCTCTAACATCTCTCGATGCAGTGCAGGATAACGTACATCAACACCGCAAGGCAAAACCGCTATAGTGTTTGCATAGCCTGCTCCAAAATGCGCCTGACCATCCACACCCATGGCTGCCCCACTCACGACAACGACACCAACACTCGCAAGTTTATGTGCCAAATTTGCTGTCATTTGTTGGGTGTACTGACATGGTTTTCTCGTACCAACAATACTTACTTTGGGTCGTTCTAACAACTTTAAGTCACCAGCAGCATGCACTCTTTTTGGTACTTTTTTCATCTCCTCAAAATAGTGAAAGTATGCTTCTGAAAGTGTTTGACTCATCGCGCTGTTATCTTGTCTATTCGCACAAGTTCAACAGACTTCAAAAGTTCTTTAGACTCTCGAAGTGCCTGCAGTGTTGCCTTGTGTGGATGGCATATAGCAATGCATTTACCATACTTTTTGGCCCGTTTCACTGCTTTTGCGATCTGTTTTTTAATGGTAGCGACATCATCTTCATGGTCTAAAAAGATATCACGTGTGTAGTATGGCATCTTATAACGCTTCATCACTTTTTTCGCTACAGTTTTCGCTGTTGTACGTGAGTCTATAAAGCCTATTTTCTCTAATCTCAAGGCAAATATAAGTTTATTCATCGCTTCAGGGTCTGACGTAAATTTGCTTCCTGTATGGTTGTTGATAAATGCCACTTTTGGGAACCACTTCTTTACCTGTTTTACACGCATAACTATGGTCTCTTTAGAGTCAGTGGTCAAAAGTGTAAACTGTTCAGGCGAATGGAAGTTCATCGCTTCCATAGGAAGATGCACCATATAGTAAGGCTCTTTTGCTGCTAATTTTGCAGAATTGGCATGACGCGCGGTGGGTGGTAAAAAGGACATAGTGACAGGGATGCCTAGTGCTTTAATCTGCTTGACATCTCCAGAAAAAGCGACGTCGTCAAATATAATAGCCAACTGGCCTTTGTGCTCTCTGTCCCTTTTAATCACTCTGTATTCAGGTACTTTTGGTGGTTTTTTCCCTTTATCAAACTCATGCTTCGCTGTTTTGTTAGAAAGTTTTGTCACCTTGCTTTGAAGTTTTTGCGCCTTTACCTTCTGTTTTTTAATGACATGAGCATCTTCACCTTTTGCTTTGTTGTAACCTGCATAGTAGCTGACGACACCTACTGCCACCAAAATAGCTATAAGCGTGAGTATCCAGTAGAAATAATGCAGGAACTTCTGTAGTTTTGCACTTTTTTTTGGAGTAGCAGTTGCCTTTTTTTTAACTGGTTTTTTAGCAGGACTTTTTTTAGTGGCCATATATGTTCCATTTTTTGAATAACTCTATTGTAGGTTAGAGAGCGTTAGAGAGGGATTAATATGTCAAATTGAAATCAAATTGTCCAAAAATTAGATAGCTTTGATAAAAGATATGTATAATAAGCTTCATGATTCGTAAACTCTTTAAAAAACGTAAAAGCAGTCCAAAGCTTGACGCCATACTTAAAAAATATAAAATTCCAAGAGAGTACCTTAGTGTTAACAGACATTCTGTCTCTAAAGCTGTATTGGTAGGACTCTTTTTCGCTTTTATACCTATGCCCATGCAGATGTTAGCGGTTGTAATGATGGTACCTTTTATGAGGTTTAACGTCCCATTAGGTGTCAGCCTTGTCTGGATCACCAACCCTGTCACCATGCCTTTTATCTTTTATGGTGAGCTCGTCGTTGGAGATCTCATCACCTTTAATCCCATCACTCAAGACCTTAACTTTATGGTCGATCTTTTTACCATGGACTGGTTCTCTATGGCATTTATAAGTAAGTTGATGGAGATTGTAGTACCCATGTATATAGGTGCACTGTTTTGCGCAGTCACCTTCTCAGTTATGGGGTATTACATGGTGCGTTATCTGTGGTGGAAGTCAGTACATAAAGAGAAGTACAACATTAAAAAAGACAAGTTTATACCTGAGGCTTAAGCAACCAAGGTAAAAGTCATACTACTTACTAATTTTTGTATAAAGGTTAGACTCTTCATACTCTATACGTTGAACAAGAGCATTAATAATCCCATCTAACTGCATTTTAAACTTCTCATCTAGTACTACATCTTCAGAAGTATAATGAATAAAAAAGTGTATCAGTGCTTTTTTTGTGTCCACAAAGGTCTTGCGAAAAGCTTTCATAGAGTCTACGATCTCTTGATCTTCTTCTGACTCTGAGGATTTATGCATCAAGTCCGAAAAAGTCACATCTTCATCCATAAGATGTTTGAGTGCCACACTTTGAAGTTTCACAAGATGTTTTTTTGCTTTTTTAAAGTCGCCTTTCTCATAAAAAGAGACAACAGCAGTCGCCTCTTCTGCCAAAACCTTATGTTCACCTGTCCACTGCTTTACCTTACTTTTGTTATGGGCCAAGTCCTCATGATGGTGGAAAAGAAAATCAAACATTAATATACCTTCATTAAAAAATAGATAGCTAATAAAAGCTATATTATTATAGTCTAATCAATTAAAAGTACAATAAACAAATTATTTACAAAACACAAAACCCAATACATCTCATTAAGTACTAAAATGTAACAAACTGACACAACTAAGTAATGTTAAAAGTAAGTGTTCGGTAGAAACTAAAAGAGTAGCGTAATTGGAAGGAATAAAGGAGGAAGCGCACATCAATATGTGACGAGTGCAGAGACGATATCTCATTTTCAGTATGCCAGGAGCATGCTGAATAAGTAAAGTCTTATATAGAGACTCTAGTTTTTAGAAGTATCTACGATCTTGCCTTTTGCGATCCATGGCATCATCTCACGAAGTTTGTTACCAGTCTTAGTGATCAACATCTCTTTGTCATTTGTACGCTCAGCGTTCATACGAGGGTAACCTGCTTGACCTTCAAGAATGAAGTCTTTTGCAAAACGTCCGTCCTGGATCTCTTTAAGGATCTCTTTCATTGCTGCACGAGACTCGTCATTGATAACACGTTTACCAGAAACATAGTCACCATACTCAGCTGTGTTAGAGATAGAGTAACGCATGTCTGCGATACCACCCTGGAACATAAGGTCAACAATAAGCTTTAGCTCATGAAGACACTCGAAGTATGCAAGTTCTGGTGCGTAACCCGCTTCAACAAGTGTGTCGAAACCAGCTTGAACCAAAGACGCTGTACCACCACAAAGTACTGCTTGCTCACCAAAAAGATCAGTCTCAGTCTCGTCTTTGAAAGTTGTCTCAATAATCGCAGTACGACCACCACCGATAGCAGATGCATAAGCAAGTGCAAGCTCTTTAGTAGAACCACTTGGATTTTGACCAACAGCGATAAGGTCAGGGATACCACCACCAGTAACAAATTCAGAACGTACAGTATGACCTGGAGCCTTAGGCGCGATCATAGTAACGTTGATGTCAGCACGTGGGTGAATACGTCCGTAGTGGATGTTGAAACCGTGACCGAAAGCGATTGTAGCGCCCTCTTTCAGGTTTGGCTCGATCTGCTCTTTGTAGATCTCAGCCTGGTTCTCATCTGGAAGAAGGATCATAATAACATCAGCAGCAGCAGATGCGTCTGCAACTGTCATTACTTCAAAGTTTTTAGCAGCAGCTTTTGCCCAGCTAGAACCGTCTTTACGAAGACCAACTACTACTTCAACACCAGAATCACGTAGGTTTTCTGCGTGTGCGTGTCCTTGAGATCCGAAACCGATCATTGCAACTTTTTTGCTCTTGATAAGTTCGATGTTACAGTCTTTGTCATAATAAACATTTAATGCCATAAATAGTCCTTCTTGTTGTACCCCGTATTTAGAGGTGAAAATTTCGCGAATTATACCTAAAGTTTTTGTAAGATTAGTTTATAGTGAGCTTAGCTTTAAGAAGTTAAGTCTAATTTTTAATTTAGCCGTGTTAAAATTCTTTCAAACAATCACTGGGTATCTATGATAACCCTAGAAATGGATAATGTCTATGAAACAATTTAACTTACTTAAAGAGATTATCGTAATATTGCGAAGTGATCTTCTTAAAGCCATCAACACCAACCAAGAGTTTGCTATCAACATTAAAGGTGAGGTTGTAACACCCCCTTACGCTGAAAAAGAGATCTTTATTTTTAAGGGCAAGGCTACAGCACCTAAAGTCTCTGCACTCTCTATGCCAAAGCCACAGACCATCGCTGAAATACTCGGTAACAACTATAAAGTTGTAGAAGACGAAGGTCGTGTACTTGTCAAGGCTGCTGGTAACTGGCAAGAACTCATCGCCCTCAACACCCCTAACAGTGACTATGACGACACAACAGCTGACGGTGTTGCAGAGTTTGCAGATAAAGATATGGAACAAGTGGGCTGGTACGGTGATGAATTTAATGTGGACTACCGTGAAATGGTTGAAGTGTTAGAAGAAAAAGCAGAAGGAACAATTTTATGTATAGAGCAAGAAGAGCCTTACCAGTTCAGCGGTCTCGGTTTTCTTTATAACGTTGAAGAGGCAAAAACCATCCTTTTTGACTTCTGTCAAGCCAAAGCCAAAGATAAAATAGAAAATGACCCTGACTTCGCAATAGACACACTTACTGACGATGAAGAAGAGGCTGCTAAGTTCTTTAAACTGATCTAACAAAAGGGAGCAATCCCACTCCATGTAGATCTCTACGATCTACTCTATACTTCATCCTGATAAATTCTAGAATTACCCTTATAATTAATGGCTGGTATTTAATATCAAAGATGTATAGTGACACTGTTTCACATCTTGATAGAGATGTGGAAATCTATTAGCATGTGTGTTATCATTAATATCTTCATTTATAGTGTCATATTTAGTAAAGTTCATTTTATTTCTACAGAGTACTGCCAAATAGCTCTCTATAGCACTGTTACTCTTATCTAAAATAACTGTTTGCAGTCCCTCGTATAGATCTAAATCAGGATAGGTATAGTCCATACCTGACTGTAGTTTATGGTTTTCGACCATAACATTTACTTTTCCCTCTTCATCAATATTTAATAGGGTTAAAAAACCGCTCTTTTTACTATGAGCAGTCAGATGAAAGTAATCACCTTCATGGATACGGGTTGTAACACGTGTCCCGTTTTCATTATGTTGAACGATATCAAGCAAGATAGTTGGATCTTCATAAACAAAGAAAAATTTCGAAATATCTTCTGTAAGTAGAGGGAATTCATGATTATTAATACGTAACACGTACGTACCATTAAGCCAGACGACCTCATACTTTGGAGTCTTGTTCTTAAAATTCAATACTACATTAAGCTCTTTAGAAAATTCTGTGTAAAGATAAGGACTTGAAGCATCCATCACACGTAAACCATTTTCGATCCCCGTACTCATCGATATTTTTGTAATGAGTGACCTTCTGTCAAAACTTACTGCTATATAATAAGTGCCATCAAGCTTTTCACTTTTAAGTTCTTTAAGCCCTATAAGCTCTACATCTATCTGTTCATTAACTGTTCTTGATATGTCTTTATTATAGGTACTGTTTACGAGTCTTTCACTTTTGTTATATTTTTCATTAATTTTAACTTTTATTTGTGAGGCAACATTTGATCGGGCATTGGCTCTTGCTTCACCCATGGACTTTCCATCACCATAACCTATATAGACATTGTCATTATTGTTAGGTAAGCTCAAATACCATTGAGGATAATTGTCACTACTAAGGAGAGGGATACTTGTGAGCATCAACAGTACAAAGAAGTTTTTATATATCAAAATGACAACTTTGAATTACCCATAACAACAGGAGTCTGTTTACTCAGACCTTTAACATCTTGTGAGGTCTCTTCAACTTTTTCCTCAGCATCACTATAGACACTGTTGACTTTTCGTTTCTTGTCAAGCAGTGCTCTCATAATGTAATAACTAAAAAGACGTTGCTGTTTCTCATCAAATTTGTTGGAATATTGAGAATCTTTTCCTGCTGCTATGATCACCATTCTCTTTTTGTCGTAGCTCGATACTTTTTTAGGAACAAGTACAGTTGCTGCAACGCCTTTTATATTACTCACGCCATCTGTTGAACCACTAAAACAACTATCAACTACAGCTACTACTTTTCCTGCTTTTGAGTCTGTCAACTTTTTATACAAGTTTTTTAACTTAAAGTAAGAGTACTCTTGTATTGAAGCTGGATAAACATCTGACGGCAACATATAAGGCTCATTTTTCTCTGAAGGTACGGGAACACCATGTCCAGAGTAATAAAAGTAGATGGTATCACCTTTTTTAACACGTGAGAGAATAGCATCTATCTTATGTTTAAGTTGCGCTGATGTAGCACCCTCATCCACAATACTCATAGTGTGCCCTTCACTAACACCCATCAACTTTTGAATGACCTTAGTATAGGTCTCAGCACTTTTACGACTATATGAGATATCATCTGTATTGAGATATTTTTCTATACCAACTACAAGTAGCCAATTTGACTTTTTGATCTTTGCACTTTTTTGAGCTTTAAGATCATCTAAAATATCATTTTTAGTATTGGTCTGTACTGCAAATTCGTAAGATTCTGTCTTGATATTTTGAGTTGCAATACCTTTGTTTGCATTTTGTAATGCAAGCATCTTCTCGCTCTGTTTTATTTCTGCAGTTTTCTTCAGCTTAATGCTGTTTTTTAACATGTAGCGTTTTCGTTCAGCTCTACTCAGAGAGGCGACATACTCTTCACCGTTAAGTTTAAAAACAACATGATCTAGACCAATACTAATATCTCTTTTATCAATATCACTTTTAACTTTAAAGTGAACATATGTTTTTACTTTTGGTAAAGATTGATCAAACTTTTGTGCGTCATGTGCAGGCATCTTAAACTCAAGAGTTTCCGTAAAGTTGTCAACTGATGAGCCTAACTTTACACGCATGATCTCATCATTGACAAAATAATCTGTAGAGAGGATCTTCGGGTTTTGATAGTATTTTTTAAATGCATTTTTGTAAAATATACTCAAACGACTTTCTACTTTATGTTTTTTCTCTTTTTGCTCTTTTTCTATTTTTTTATAATCATTATTGACACGTTCTTGAAGTAGTAATACTTGATGATTTCTCTCTTCGACCTTTTTCTTGTAGTCGGCATTTTTTCTCTCTATACGCTGATTTCTAGACTCTACTGCAGAAATATACCATCTGCGTTGTTCTTCAACTTCAGCATTATACTTTTGAGTTAAACGGTTGACACGCGCTTCATACTCATCTTTAGGTTCATACTTGCCTTGAACAAACTCTATCTGTTTGGGAAGCTTTGGTTTTTTGACACGAGGGGGTGCTTTTGGTGGCGCGATCTCTTTAGGCATTAAGGCATTAACATCCAGAGGACGTCTTGGCTCAAAATAGTGGGTAAGGTCTTCTACGACCTCATTGTTTACCGCTTGCATTGGTTTCGCTGTTTTTTTGAAATCTGTATCAACAGTACGCTTCTTCCAGACAAACTCAACATCACCAGCATGAAGGCTCTGTACTAAGAGAATGGTTACAAGAAACGGTACAAATTTTTTAATAGATTCGAACACGAAGCGCTAATCCAAATATATCGGAGTCGCTGTATTCTTCTCCGTTGTAGGTAAACTTATCATTAAATCTTTTATAGTAAATTCCATATTCAAGTCTTGGTGTTTCTCTTGTCTGAAATGCCATTTTTGTGTCTAAGGGTACTAACAGACCGATACTTATTGCATTTGTAGGTGTATTGATTTCGTTAAAACCACTTTCTAGTTTATAATCAAAAAGCTGTTCATATGCCAGATACACAAATAGAAGTCTCACCTCAACACCTGCACTTAATGTCTCTAATGAGAGTTTTGAACTTTTTTTAGAAGGATCTTCTACTGTTGGAAAATTATTGTACGCAGCACTGTAACCACCAATAGCAGAAATTGAAAAAATTTCGTTGTGTCGATACTCAAAATAACCATTTGCGCCATAACCAAGCAGACCATAGATTTCAGCACCTATATTAAAACGACTTCCAAAGTCATTAATAGAGTTTTTAGTCTCATTCCACTCTTTTTCACTTTTTTTTGCTTCTCTTCTTTCTCTTTCAGCCTCAAGTTGTGCTGCTTTAATCTCAGCACTCTTCTCTTGACACGCTTTATCTAATTTTTCATCTACACCGTCATTGGCTTCCACATCAAAACGGTATGTTGCGTTAAACCCATTTGCTGTCGTAGCTGTATTATCTCGTGAGAGTGCAGAAATATCATAGTCGTCCATATCTATCTCGAAATTTGTATCTATACTTTTACAGGCGTCTATGTTTTTCATCAATTGAGACTGATATTTTTCGACTGCAAGTTTTTTTGCATTGTCCTCAGCTTCTTGAGGATCAACACCCGAACTCTGTACCTCTATTTCTGTTGCATGAACAGACATAAATCCTAAACTCAAAAGCCCTATAAATAACATTTTTTTCATATTTTCTATTCCTTTTATTTTACACACGTGAGACGATTATGGCTTAAAGATATGCACTGTATACTGCGCTGTAGCTCCACCTGTACTGTACCCATTAACACGGAGATAGTACTTTCCATTTTTAACAGCGGTAAAGCTTCCCTGAGCATCTGCACTATTACTATTATTGAAACTACCATGTGTTGTTTCGTCAAGATTGTAAAGAGAGAGATCAATATCAATACCTGCTGAACCCGTCATCGTGATATTGTAATCACCTGCTTCACTTGTAGTAAACTTATAATAATCATCTTTGTCAGTATCTGAGTTGACCTCGCCATGAATAACGATTGATGTATTAGAGTCAAACTTTATAGGTAATGCCAATCTATGGTAACTGTTCATTAAAGTCTTATCTTCGGTCACATCACCCGTCTCAACAGCATCTTTATATACAGTTGGTGAAAAGCAGTCAAGGGTATAAGACGCGGTATTTCCACCTGTAGTATCAGCAATCACTCTGATATAAGATTTGCTTCCTTTTGCAATTTCACCATTAATTGTACTAAACGCCAAGGTACTGCTTGCCGGATAGTTTACTTCTTTATAACCAGCATCTGGGATATGCCCACTATAGGTATATCTTCCTCCATCATTGCCACCTACATCATAATTGCCCTGCTGGTAGATCTTAATCGTCAACTCATTTCCAGAATCATATTTTAGTCCACATGCATACTGACCTTTTTCAGGAGCAGTAAAGGCGTACCAGTCTTCTACATCGTCACTAGAGTTAGCACTTCCCTTGACAGAAAACATATTATCTTCAAACCCTATTAACTGTGCTTCACCATAAAGATCATTACTACTGGACTTTTCAGTTACCTTACCACTTGGAACACCATTTTCATCACTTGAGTTGTTATCTTTTCCATTTTCATCCGTAGAGAGACAACCTGTTGTGAGCAAACTCACAACAGCTAACATCGTCATACTTAAACCTACTTTTTTCATCACTAATCCTTATCTCATTTATTTTGTTATTTTACAATACACTCTCTAACAAAACACTAAAAAGTGCCTTGTAGCCTACTTTCCACGAACCTTTTTCATCCAGACATCAAAAGCTTCCGGAAAGCGTTTTTGTGCCTCTTTTAAGGTCGTCATATCTTTTGCTTTAAGCCGTGCGGATAAGAATGCTTCAAACTTCGCTACATCAAAATCTGGCTTTTTCTTGCTTTTAACTGCTACTTTCTCTTCCTTTTGTACTTTCTTTTCTTTTTCTACCTTTGGTATCTCTTTTTTAACTTCCTTGACAACAACCGGCACTGCTGCAGCTTTTACGACTTTAGTACCTACCACTTCGATGACAGCAACTTTAGGAGAACTCTTTTTGTTTTCACTATCAACGATATAATCAAAACTTACTTTTCCTGAAAATTTCTTGTCTGGAGTGTAGATAAAATGACCACTTTTGTCTAACTCTAAATTGCCACTTGTAGGTTGATTCACCACAGAGAAGGTCAACTTTTCACTGTCATAAGAGGACAAACGCTCCGAGATTTTTTCGTCACTGGAAACTTTAAATTTTTTAGTCTTTGCGTCCGATATAATAGCCAGTTCCTGGGCATTTAAGAAGGCAAAGTTTTTAGTAATGGTATCTCCTGGATCAAGGTCTAGAGTACCTTGATAGCTCTGTCCATTGAACTTTACTAAGTAAGGCACTTCCTGAGAACATTTTTTGATACTTTGTCTTATGTTTGGTGTTATTCTGATACCATCTACCATAGCATCAAAATTGACATCACTGACAAACAGAACGGTAGGATACGCATAACCGCTAAAGTCTATCTCTATTACCTTGTCTTCAAAGGCATCTAAACTCACATCATCTTTTTTCACACAAAACCCATCAGATTTTACGCTGTAGGCATAACTACCTTTAGGCAGATAAACAGGTCTGTTTACTTTAACCGGTTCTCCATTAAGTATGATCACAGATTTTTCTGCACCCGTCACATGAAATATAATGGACTGAGGGATAATACTCTTACGCTCTTTCATCAACGCCACTTTTAACGCTTCGATCTTTTGTAGTTGGCTGGGCTTAAAAACTTCAGGATAGACTTTCATAAGATCATAAGTGACATCAAGATGCTGTAACCAGTTATCAACCGTTTCCACTCTTTTTTTAGGTGTCTTAGAGAGCAGCGTTATTTTGAAACCATCACTCTTACTGTACATCGCTTGTGAGAGTGCTAAGAGTTTTGACTTCACGATATAAGCACATTCTTGTCGCCCAGCTTTTTTATAAGTGATGTATGGCTCAAAAAGTGTGACCTTCAAAGGCGTATCATCACTGCTCACCCATGAGGTCATGGATGAGAAAAAGCCTTTTTTCTTCTCTTGTCTGTTATGTGTAAAAATAGTCTGATCAAGTGCCTTTTGTGCAGCTTTTTTATCGCTACCACATCCCTTAAAGACTAAAGAGGCGATGTTCAGCTCAGTCTTAGTCAACAAGTCACTAAGTTTTTTATACTTGTTGGTGAGTTCAAGCTTCTCATCTATCGTAATGCCTTCTCCAAAAACGTTAAGCATCTGTTGTGTCGTGACAATGACCTCTAACCATTCGTGGAGCACTTGTACTTTTTTCTCACCGCTGTTTGGAAGGTTTTTTACAATAAATGTTTTTGTCTTTGTTAAGAGCACTTTTGTATGTTTTACCTGTGCCTCTTTCTCAATTTTAACACACTTTTGCCCACCTTTTTTATAGAGTTCCATATCAACTAAGTCAAGATGACTCTCTATAGAGTTTATCTGTTCCACTGTTGAAGTGACACTCTCTTCACCCTTTTGGCGCTCACTTTTAACATGTGAGGATTGCACATTGTTAACCGTTGCATTGATCATAGCCGCAAGTTCAAGTTTGGCATTAGCATACGAATTTGCACACACTTTATAACTCTTAGCCTGTAACTGTAGACTTAAGAGGAGTAATACAGGAAGGAGTACGGTACTAAGCTTCATCTTTTTCCTTTTTTTTGTTCAAGTCATCAAACGCTTTAGTAATAATCTCTTTCGCTTCAGCACTGTAACATTGGTCCAACACACAGGCTGTTTCAGCTTCAGCGTATTTTGATGTGGTAATTAAAGAGCAGGCTTCTCTTAGCACTGTAAACTGTCCCTCAAGTGCACTGTTTTGTAAAAGTTCAACAGCATTGAAAAACTGCTCATCCACATCTCTAAACCCTTTTAAAAAACTCATTAAGAAACTTGAGAACAGCACAGCAAGTAAAATAAGTAAAAATGAAATTCCACTAAAAGACAAAAGATCATCTTCAGTCATCACCGTCAAGTCAATATATAAAAGAGAAGAGAAGAGCTCCGTAGTCATAGTCAAAAAGAGCCAAACTACCATGATCGCACCTGCCACCGTCATAAAATTCAACAAAGTAACAAACAGACAAAATGGTCTATCGTATCCTTTATATTGTGATGTGTACGTCTTGCCATATTTTTTATTTAAGTATCGGTTCACTGTGTTAACAATGTTTCTAGATTCACAAACCACCTGCTTTTTCGCGAGCA
Source organism: Helicobacteraceae bacterium (assembly GCA_027061425.1). Lineage (GTDB taxonomy): Bacteria > Campylobacterota > Campylobacteria > Campylobacterales > Sulfurimonadaceae > Sulfonitrofixus. Next base: position 7,324 of record JALSUN010000042.1, on the reverse strand, counting down.
ACTCTCCGCCTAAAAAGGCAAGAAATATCATCAAAAAGTCAAGACCTTTATCACCAAGATACTGCAAGACACCCGTGACAACTTTATTCTCAGTCGCTTCCGCCTGTGACTCTATTTGATTGATGTTTGCTGCAGCTATCTCGTTGTTTGGGTCAAGTTCTAGTGCGAGTAAATAGTTGTTTCTTGCGCTTGTCAGATCACCCATCTCATAAGCTGTACGACCACTAAAGACTAAAAGTACCGCATTTTTAGGGTATACCCCTTTTGCATCATCCAACAAAATAGACGCTTCTTTAATGTAGCCACCTTCTATATGATCTTGAATGATAGCCTCTAGTTCCTCTTCACTACTAAGATTAATAGCTGCTTGATAATACTGCTTGGCCAGATCAAGATCATCCATACCTACAGCAGCGTCGCCACCAAACACCATAATTTTGGCATTATTACTGTATTTCTCTCTCGCCTGTTCTATAAATGCGAGTGCTTCTTCACTTTTTTCTGCATCTAAAAGTTCTTGAGCATAGACTTCAGCTTTATCAGAACTTTCTAAATAGGGAGTGAAGGCATCTGCATATAAACGGGTGAGCAGTAAAAGTAAAAATATTAAACGCATCTATTTTCCTAACAGAAGTACAATTTTCGCATTTTTAAAAATTTCAGGGTCAAGTTTTTTAAATGCTGCGACCTGATCATCATTTAACACGATATTTGAATGTTTGCGACGGTACACTTTAGACACTTCAAGTTCTAACGGCTTGTTAAAAACTCTGATGTTTCGAAGGGCATCTCCGTGACCAAAGACATAGCCTACAGAAGTATTACGTTTTTGTAACATACGTTTACTGAGTTTACCTGAGGGGTATAACTCTTTACCATTTTTATCAACCAAACGTACGATTAACGCTTTTTCAAAGCCATTAACATGACTGACATCTATCAACATTCCTGTAAACTTGGTATCCATACCTTGAAGTATGCTCTCTATCTGCGCAGCACCCGCACGGTTCTTTGAGACTTTCATATCGGCTAACAGTTTTTCTAAAGTCTTCTTCTCTCCATAAGCGTAACTGCTGGCCATAGCAGAAGGAATAATGGAGAAACTGTTCCATAATGCATCAATTTTCTCATTCCAACTCAACTTCGTCGGATCACTCAAGAGTGCTTTGAGAAGATCTTGACCCATACGTAACTGTACACGTGCCTTCGCTGAACCTTTTGATTCATCATAGGTGTTATTTAAGACTTGCGCCCCACGTATCACACCGTTAACACGACTTTTAATAACATCACTGCCTACAAGTCCATCTTGGATCGTGGTCTGGGAGTCTATACGTACCCCTTTGATCACCTCAAGAAGGTTGCGCTGTGCAACAACAACAGCAACACGCTTAGCTGCAAAACTCTCTTGTCCTCTTGCAGACTCACCTTCACAACCGATGAGTCCTTGCGTCCAGTTGATCATACAAGGACCACTGACATCTATCGCATCTCTGGCAAATAGAGAGGCACTTAATCCCACTGTTAAAAATAATACTTGGTGCAGTTTCATCTTAGATATCTCCATAGAGTTTGTGATATTGGTCCATCTTTTTGTTCACTTTTTTCAAGTAGTTACGGGCCTCATCATACTTTAGGTTTGCGATAAGATGGTGATAGACCTCATCAGAGCTCATCTCATTGATCTTTGCAGCAGCCTTGTAGATGTTATAGTTACCTAACCAAGCATAAGCCACATTACCAGCCCCAGTATTATAGGCAGCAATCGTACAGTAGAGACGACTTGTAGGATTTTTAATCTTCTTCATATACTTGTAGTACTGCAGGTGAAGATAGGCAGAGCCCAGTTCCATGTTGTTTTCTGCATTGTATAGGTATGTAGCAGAAGGTTTTTTCTTCACTTTATAGACAAAGTTATAACTGTCTTGAGCCCCACTCCAAGGTACCAGTTGCATGAGACCATAAGCAGGGACATGGGACTTGGCCATAGGGTTGAAGTTACTTTCAGTATGCATGATGGCAAAGATAAGCGCCATAGGAAGTTCCCAACGTTCTGCATTTTTCTTCACTTCAGGTAAATAGACTTTTGAGCGTTTTTGCATACTGTTTTTTGGTAACTTTACCGTAACACTGTAGACCTTTATGTTTTTAACTTTAGAACTTTTCTTTTTTACTGTTTTTTTATTGATCTTCTCATTAACATATTTCTTTATAGACGCTAGAGAGGGTACTTTCGCAAATATGGTAGAAGAGAGTAAAGGGTCGTTGTTCTCTTTTTTAGGTTTTACAGCGTCGCTCTTAGCATCAATCTTGGCAATTTTTTGAATGAGAGCATCAGACTTTTCAGCCTGACCGACTGTCTCAGTGACGACTTTAGCCAAAGAGACTTGTAGTTTTGATGCCGCATCTTTAGGACTTTTAGCCAAAGTCTCTATGGTGATCGTCTCTGCCTCAAAATCTACTGCAGTTCTCGTTTTTTTATCTTTTGCATAACTGACCCACTCTTTTTTCGTAGACATTTTTGGGTCTTGCCAATACTTAGAGACCTCTTTTTTATAGTCACTATAAGCCTTGTTAATGTCTTCTTGATACTTTTTATATGCGGCCAACTCAGAGGCTTTATGCGCTTCAAAAGATGCTTTCTCTTTTTCTATACCACTGTTTTGCTGCTTGGCATAATCTTCAAATGCACCGGCATGAAGGTTGGACAGACTCAAACCTAAAAATGCCGCTATGACTATCTTCTTTTTCATTTTTAATACCTCTTTCATTTTCAGAGACTTTATTATCTCTTATCTACTTTTAGCGCTTTGCTAAAAGCAGAAAACAGATCATAATAGAGCCTAGCCTAAGCTAGTCTCTAATCATCCATACATAGAGTGTTTCACTCTTTTTGTCAAAATACATCTCTTCGATATAAGCGTGCACAGGCACCCCTTTTGCACTCACAAATGTTTTACTTTTACTTCTGTTTTTCACATGTTGGCCCGAGACTTCTGTTGAAACAGACATCTCAGAGTCAACGGTGATGTCACCTTGCATAGCAAGCTCTTCTATAGCACGACTTGTAGCAAGTCTGCGTTGCATCGCTTTACCTTTATAGTGCACACCACACTGTCCTACAGCACCCACAACACCACCCTGATTTGGATCAAAGATCCAAGAGGGTTTTTCACCTGCTGCAACACTCGGCTCTGTAGCACTACAGGCTAAGAACATCAATGACACTAAAAGTGCTAATAAGCTCTTAGTTACCATTAGTCAGTTGGGAACTCTTTGTCTAATGACTCAAGAGCATTTTTAGACTGGAACTGCTGCCACATAGCATCATCATTTTTGAGGCTTGTCTTCACTGCTGCTTTTGCCTCTTCGTTGATAGAAGACTCAGGAACTGCAACTTCTACATAGATCGTGTTAGTTTTAGGATTTTGCCAGTATTTAACCTGCTTAGAGCCTTTAAGTGTCACTTGTGCAACCTGCTTAGAGACCTGAGTGGTTACCTTGTCAACACTCTCGCCACTACCAATACCTGTACCTCTAACAAAAGTCTCTACTTTGTCTTTGACTTTAGACTCTACTTGTTGTGCCAAGTTAGAGCGTGCGTTTGCTAATGCTTCACGACGAGAGAAACCTTCACCTGCTGCTGAAAGTGGTGCTGAACCTACATCTGCAAATGCGCCTGCTACGTCAGGTGTACATGCCCATTCAGGAGCTAAAACGCCCTCTTTGTGACATCTAAAATCGCCCTCTTCTTCTGCTGGTTTTGGAGTGTCTCCACCACATCCTGTAACTCCTAGTACTACCATTGCGCTTAGTGAAATAAGCATCCCTTTTTTAATCATTGTCATGTTTTTCCTTTTTTTTTGGTTTAAATTATTCGAAATCTGCATCGAATTTATTCATCTCACACTCTGCCACGGCTTGCTGTCTTTTGACAGGGTCACTAGGCAGATTGTCACTACAGTTCACACGTTTTTTAGCCTTTGGTGTTACAACAGGGGCCGCTTTATGCGCTTGACGCTTTGCGGCTCTTTGTTGTGCAACAATCTTTTCTAAACGTTTTTTGGCCTGAACCATCTCACGATCTGTTGCATACATTGTTGCACGTACTTGCATATCACCAAAGTTCTTTCCATTGCTATACTGAGGATCACCCTTAATATGAATAACCCCGTTAACAATAGAGTTGATCTCATCTGAGATAAGCTTACCACTCTCTATAACCGTTGACGAGTTAATATAATCACCAAAGATCTCTGAAGCCGCTGCACGTTTTGCTCTTATCAAAAGTGTCTCACGCACCTGCACTAAACTCTTACCTTTTGCATCGGATGCATTTATAAATGCTGTTTTGGTCACTACTTTGTCAGCCCATACTGAACTCAACAAGACCAACATAAACAGTAGCACTTTCATCTTTCCTCCTTAATCTTTCTGATGTCATTATATATACTCTCCACGACAGCGTGGTGTCGCGGCGTAATATAACTTATTAAACTGAAATCAATTCCTAAAGTAACTTTAAGATATCAACTTTTTACATACACATTAACCATTTTACTCAACCGACGACTTCAACAGTGTGACATACTCCTCAAGCTCTTCAAGAATCTGCTTGCGAAAGCGTTCAGGCGTCAAGACTTCTATATGAGGCAACCAGGATTTAATGATATTATCAACCTCTTCATCATGACTCACCACAAAGCGAATGATCAAAGAACCATCTTCTCTCTCTTCTAAAATCTCTTGAGAGGCCAGATGCTTTTTACGTTTAAAGTAATGGGCTATGGGTTCAAGCACCTTTATGGTCACATCGTATGCCACGCCATCTTCAAAACACGCAGCATGTATGTTTTCTAATGTTTCATCAATATTGTGTTCTAGTTTGTAGACTCTCTGTGAAGTCTCAATAGCCTTGATATCACTGATGAAATAGGTCTTCACCTTTTGACTCTTTACCTCTTTAGCAAAAAGATACCAGATCTCATCAAAACTGACTACCTTATAGGGCTCAACTTCAACCACATCTCTCTTTAACTTTAGCGTAGAGATACGCTGTTGTTCTATCGCATTCTCTATCTCATTCATCAATTTTGAATCCATATCTATAGGTTCAAACGGATCTTGCTTGACCAAATAGGGAGAAGAGACATTGGGCAGCAGGAGTTTAGAGATCAAACTGTTGGCAGACTTGTTGAACTCGGAATTAACATCGGTCACCATAGAGAGTGAGAGATACATCAACATCATTTCATCCTCTTCAAAACTGGTTCTTTTCAGTGAAAAGCCTTTGACAAACTGCAAGGTACCATCACTGTTTTTCTCTATAGAGAAGTAGTGTAGACGGTTGATGTCACGCTGGATGGTGCGAAGACTGACATTAAATTCATCAGCCAACTCTTGTTGTGTTGGTCGTTCATTTTGATCAAGCTTGTGCAAGATCATGATCAATCTTGAAAGTGTCTTGTCGTATGACTTTTCCATATACCGCTCCACTCTCTTCTAGATTAAATTCTTTACCCTGCATCATGACTTGAAACAGTGTAAGTCTCAGCTCTCTATTTTTTATACTTATTACACTCATTTTTATTGCTATAAAATATCTTTGCATCACATAGAGCACACTTACCTTTTAAGAGATAGCAGGTAAGTACAAACATATAAGTTTTAGCTACTAAACCCAACATATAAAGTCCAAAAACAGTCTTTCTTTCAGACTTATAACACTTGTGTCTAAATTACTCATAGTTGTCGCTAGTAATAAGTGAGCGAAGATTAACATTAAAGTGTGTTCGAACTGTGAAAACTTTTCAAATTTGTATGTAAATATAGAGAGAAATCACTCAAGTTAGACGTGTACAGCGCGAATAGAGGAAAATAAAAAAATTTGGAAATTATATTGTTGGAAGAAGAATTTTATTCTAAATTTCAAAAATTTATAATAAAGTTTAGGTGTAAACTATTTAAATGCTGCTTTTGCAAGCAGTGGTATCAGTTGAGATATTTTAGTAGGAAGGCTTTGTTTGGTTACACTTTTCAATAAAGCTTTATCAGTCACCACCTTCACATCTGTTGTGGTTGTAAAATAGACCTTATAGGTATAAAATATACGCCCTCTTCTTCAAAATTTTTGAGCTTACTTAGAGAGACCTCTATAGCATTACTACATATACACTCACACTATACCAGAACTTTTAAGAACACTAGAGAGTATATCAACATAAGCTTTATCCATTTTCAGAGAAAATTTCTAACATCTGTACTCTTATAAATATGTGTGACCATTTTCGTTTATACTGTCAAATCAGTGAGCCGATGAATTTTACATGGAAGCGTGATGTGTTATGTCATCTGTGATAGATAGTCTCGCTTCTTTTATATCAGCATGCATCGGCGAAGCAATGCTGACAGCTTCAAACTGTTTTTGCATACATGGATCCAGAGCATCATAAGCTTCTTTTGTAAAAAGGTTACCTTGAGAATGTGCTACAACCAAGACACCATGTCCATTGTCGATACTGGCTTTATAGGCATCGATCTGCTCTTTTAAATCCGAAGCATGGGAGGTGACATAACCCACCAAACCTGCAAGCCAATCTTTCCATTTAACGACATTGAGTTTTTGGTCAAGGGATTCGATAACATCGAAGCCCATACCATGGGTGTTGTTGTAGGAGTAAGCTACTTTGCCTATTTGTTTGTTGTAGGTTGATACTAGTTTATTTTTTATTGCACCTTCAAGAAGATATGCATTATCTTTTGCTATTCGTTGTTTTGTTAAAATCCCATTTGCAAAATAGACATCAACTTTACGATTTTCAGCAGCCAAAAGAACTACACTGGATAATAAAATAAGGAGTATCAATATCTTTTTCATGACTCTTACTCATACTTACTTGTATCAAAATCACACGCTGCTTTTCTTTCCTTGTCTTTAAGCAGTGTATAAACACCACCACTTAATAAAGTATCATATTGTAGGTAAGCATTCATACGCTCTTTAGTATTAAAATATATTTTACTTCTAAAATACTCATCAACTGCATTTTCTTGGATTAAAATAGGTTCATTATAGTATTTGGCACTATACTTGTAATAAGCTTGACAATCTGTAGCCTTATCGACTTCATCATGTATTTCCAAAGCCTTTTCTGGATGCTCTAATATAAGCTTATTCGCTCGTGCATCTTGCATAGCGATATCAATATAAATAGGATGTTTGTCTTTATAGGTCTTATAAATCCAGATCTCAACATCATCTCTTACATCATTGTTGTTAGAGTCTATACCAAGCAAGCTAGAATTGTTGACTTTTGGGTCGGGT
>JALSUN010000041.1 GCA_027061425.1 Helicobacteraceae bacterium | reverse complement strand
TCTTCTTCTTTCTCTTTTGCCTCTTCTGAGTCATCAAGAACCGCGTCTGCAGCGTTTACAAACTTGTACTCTTTGTACTCAGTGACCATTGGCATAACGATTGTGTCGATCTCTTCGTTCATTACTAGAACATCGATGCCCTTGGCTTTGAAACGCTCGAGAGTCGGAGAGTTCTTAAGCATGTTGAGTGCCATTTTTCCTGTGATGTAGTAGATCTCTTTTTTCTCTTCGTCTACTGACTTGACAAAGTCTACAAGTGACGTTGTCTCATCCGAGTTGATCGTATTGAACTGTAGAAGTTCCAAGATACGCTCTTTGTTACCCATGTCAGAGTAGAGACCCTCTTTAAGAACATTTCCAAACTCTGCATAGAACTTGTCATACTTATCTTTGTCTTTTTTCATCATCTTACCAAGTTCAGAAAGCACTTTTTTCACAGAAGCGTTACGGATCTTACTCATCACTGGGTTAGACTGTAAAATCTCACGACTGACGTTTAGTGGCAGGTCAGCAGAGTCGATGACACCACGTAGGAAACGCAGGTAAGTAGGCATAAGCTCTTTGTCATCGTCAGTGATGAAGACACGGTTAATGTAAAGTTTGATACCCGGTGCGTAGTCTACACGGTACATGTCCATCGGTGCTTTTGAGGGTACATAGAAAAGCGTGGTGTACTCTACAGCACCCTCTGCTTTGTTGTGCATCCATGTGAGTGGCTCAGCTGAGTCATGTGCGATGCTTGAGTAGAAGTCTACATAGTCTTCGTCTTTAAGTTCTGATTTTGAGATGGTCCAAAGTGCAGAAGCTTTGTTGATCTGCTCGTTTTTGATCTCAGTAGAAGAGGGCTTAGTCTCTTTACCTTCATCATCAGTCTCGGCAGGGATGAAGTTCTCTTTATCCATAAAGATAGGGAAAGGGATGTGGTTAGAGTACTTCTGGATGATGCTCTCGATGCGATGTGCTTCCAAGAACTCTACATCTTCATCTTTAAGGTGCATCGTAATGCATGTACCGTGACCCTCTTTTTCAGCATCTTCGATCTCATAAGAGCCATCACCAGCAGAGATCCACTTGTATGCTTTCTCCTCGCCCGCTTTTTTAGTCGTCACTTCGACTTTATCAGCTACCATAAACGCAGCGTAGAAACCGACACCGAACTGACCGATAAGCTGAGAATCTTTCTTCTGATCACCAGAGAGGTTCTCCATAAATGCTTTAGTACCGGATTTTGCAATGGTACCCAGGTTGGCTACAAGGTCTTCGTCGTTCATACCGATACCCGTGTCACTAATGGTTAGTGTCTTAGCTTCTTTGTCGACCACGATATCGATACGTGGGTTAAACTCAACGCCCTTATATGCATCGTCAGTAAGTACCAACATGTTAAGTTTGTCCATCGCGTCTGAACCGTTAGAAACGAGTTCACGTAAAAAGATCTCTTTGTTTGAGTAAAGAGAGTGGATCATAAGTTGTAGTAGTTGGTTGACTTCAGTTTGAAATTCATGTTTTGCCATAATGTTTATCCTTTTGTTAAATATTTTGGGATTTTAGCAAATTAAAAACAATAATGCAAGAGGCATCAAGTATCTTTAGTGTATATGACTAAAGATTACTCTGAGGTATAGATAATATGTTATACTTAAGATATGAAAATAGTCATAATATTATTTATAATCTTCAACCATGTACAAGCTGATGGTTTGATCAATTCATTGATTGATACTAATGCAAGTCAAGCACTGTATAGTGTTAAAAATGGATATCGTGCACCAAGCGAGGATGAAAAACGTCTGAATGTGGTAGCTGGAACAAAAAAACGGGCGATCGATGATATCGCTATTAAGATCATTGAGGCTAATGTCAGTAAGTCTCTGTCTATAGGTGTTGAGTATGCACCACCCGTTAAACATGGAAAAATCATTGATAACAAACAAAATACTGAGATGACATTAGATTACAAATTTTAGTGCGCTTTCTTACTTGACTTAATATCTGATATTACTTAGATAAAGACCTTCATGCGGTGCAGGTTTTAATTTAAAGTGCTCGGCCCGTGTTAATTGAGAAAAGAGATCCTCTTTTGTCTGTTTTCCTTCACTAATAGCTAACAAAAAACTTACCATCAATCGTATTTGTGAACGTAAAAAACCATTGGCTTCAAAGTAGAGTATGGTGAAGCCATTGTGTTGATAGACCCTTGTTCTATAGACCTCTCTTACAAAATTGTCAGTATCGCTGCCACTTTTTTTAAAATACTCAAAATTATGTTTACCCTCAAACAGTTTTATAGCCTCTTTGATCTTTACGATGTCTAGTACATCGACGTAGGTAACAAGGTCAGCTAAAAAAGGGTTGGGGTTTTGTGTGGAGATGATATATCGGTAGGCACGTTTTTTGGCGGAGTATCTGGCGTGGAAGTCAGGGTTGACTGCGGTGATATGACGTATGTGTATATCTTTGGGGAGGGTTCTTGTGAGTTGTGTTTGTAACTTCTTTAGATCTGTCCAAAAAGAGGGCAAATCTACGTGAATGACTTGACGGGTAGCGTGAACACCTCTGTCTGTACGTCCTGAGGCTTGTACTTTTGAGGGGATCTGAAGTTGTGTCAAGGCTTTTTCTAACTGCCCGTTTACCGTCTTATCAGTCTCTTTTTGTACTTGAGAACCGAAGTAGTTGGCGCCGTTGTAGGCGAGGATGATTTTGACACGCATTAAAACCTCTTAACGATTTTGTAACGGTAGTAGGGGTAGGTAATGGCCAACCAAGATCCTAGAACTACAGGGATGGTGTAGTAGCCCAGTTTACTCGCAAGACCAAGACTCAAGCCATAATAGAAGGCGATAGCTACAAAGATGTTGAGGTAGATGTAGGCTTTTTGGTGGCGTACATGTGCGATACCTATGGTTAAAACAAGAAAGAGGCTGAGTATGGGTAAGAGGGCGATGTTGATCTGAACCACCAGTTTTTTAGTGAGACGTTCTTTGGAAATTTTTGGGTTATTAAACCAGTAGTCATAGGCGCTTAAGTAGGGTACTTGTTCAGCAGTCATCAGGTCATTGATGAAGAGGGTCTTGAAGTCCATTTGTGTCAGACTCTCAGTGGTGTAGCTATAGCCCCTTCCTCTGTAGAGTTTGAGTTGTAAGAGACCCCCGCTGTTTTGTATTTCTGCACTTTTTGCGCCGATGAGAATCTCCTCTTTTTTATCTTTATGAAAAAGGACCACATCTCCAAAAGATTTGTCTTGGTTGTCTTTACCGATGTAAAGGAGCCATGAACCAAAACGGTGACCAAACTCAGAAGCACTCACGTTGAACTTGGCCTCACTTTTCTTTTGGTTGAAGAAGTTGAACTCTAGGGTCTTGGCATGTGGAAACAGGTAAAAGAAGTTAAAAAAGAGCAACAGTGATAACATGGTTGCAGGTAACAGCAGTACTTTTATAAGGTAGTTTGGCTGGATGCCGAGTGTAAACAAGATGACCATTTCGTTGTCAGTAGAGAGTCTGAAAAGTGCCAGTGAAGCTGCGATAAAAAAGGTGATAGGCAGGGTGTAGAAAAAGAGTTCAGGCAGTACAAAAAGATAGAGTTTGAACATTTCCCAGACGTTAAGCTGTACGTAGGAAGTGTAGGCTGCCATCTTAATCATAAAAATGATAGATGCGATGGCAAAGAGGGGTAAAAATATCGAGAAAAAACTTAGTGAAAAGTTTGCAATGATATACCGTCGTAATCTATGCATACAGCACTTTCAAGTACTCAAGAACTTGGGCCTCAAACATATAAACAATGTAGGCTGCCATGGCTAAAAAAGGGATAAAAGGGAGGCGTTGGCTCTCAGCATCTTGACCACGCACCATCAACATAGCGGGCAGGGCGAGAAGTGCGGACAAAAAGACAGCAACAAGAGAGAGTTGTACCCCCATAAGCGCCCCCATCGTCGCAGCAACCATGATATCACCTTCACCCATAGCTTCAAAGTACAGAGGCATAGGGTTATAGTTTCTTACCCAAGAGGGTTTTTTGTTGGGTTTTACAAAGGCTTTAGTTCTGGCATAAAGATAGTAAGAGAGGTAAAAACGCAGTAAGGTAAACCCTCCAGCTAAAAGTAGGGCGTTAACGAAGTTTTGTGCCATAAGCTCTGGAGATGAAGCACTAAAAATAGCCAAGGTAAGGGCGAGCAGGTTAAGGCTGTCAGGCACCATCTTGTACTTAAAATCTATCATAGAAAGGGCTAGGAGTGTTAAAAAGCTAAGGGCTACGCCTAAAGTGGCGAGGTTGGGCTCGTTGACTAAAAAGATACTCATAAAAAGAAGGCCACTTAAAGCTTCTACGATGGGGTACTGTATGGAGATCTTATCACCACAAAAACCACATTTACCACGAAGCACCAACCATGAGATGATGGGAACGTTATGATAGATCTTAAGTGGAGTGTGACAGCTTTGACAGTGTGAAGCTGGAAAGGCAACACTCTCTCCTCTAGGCAGTCGGTAGATGACAACATTTAAAAATGAGCCTATAACAGCTCCAAATATAAAGGCGATAAGTCCTATCATGATTTTAATCCTCCAAAACGGCGTTCTATTGTGGTAAATTGACGTATGATGGTCTCTAGTTCATAACTTGTAAAGTCAGGCCAGAGGGTGTCTGCAAAAAAGAGTTCAGCGTAAGCCGACTGCCATAAAAGGTAGTTGGAGAGTCTATGATCACCCCCTGTCCTCACCAGCATGTCTACAGGTAAACTACAGTCTAATGCACTGTTCAAATCTTCTTCTGTTATAGACTCTTTTGTCTGTATCAGAGTGTTGACTGCACGAACAATCTCATCTTTTGCTCCATAGTTTAAGGCAAGGTTCTGTACCAAACCATCATTATCCCGAGTCTCTTCTTGTACTTTTTCTATGGTATTAAGAAGAGGTCTTGAAAAACCGGAGATGTCACCGATGGGGTTAAAACGTATGTTGTTTTTTTGATACGTCTCTAACTCTTTGGTGAGGTAGCGGTTTAACAGTTTCATTAAAAATTCAACTTCTAACTTAGGACGCTTCCAGTTCTCTGTACTAAATGCGTAAAGGGTTAACTGTTCTATGTCGGGGTGCTCTGAACAAAATGTAGTAATCTTTCTGACCACCTCTGCACCTGCTTCATGCCCTTTAACCCGTTTCTGACCTTGAAGTTGCGCCCAACGACCATTTCCATCCATTATAATAGCGATATGGTTGGGTCTGTTTTGGCTCATAAAAGGGCTGCTTTTGAAGCGATCTCAAGTGAGAGTGAGAGCTTGTCCATCTTAGGTAAAGAGGTGATGCCTTGCGCTGTGATGAAGTCTACCTGGTTGTCAGATGTTCCAAAACTACTACTGTCTTGCAAGAGGTTAAGGCACACTGCATCTACGTTTTTTGTATCTATAAGAGAAGCAGCATTTTTAGTAGCGTTAACAGCATCCATCTCAGCTTTAAAGGCTACTGTCTTTATGCCAGAACGCTCTAAGGCCATAAGCATGTCAACGTTCTGTTTTAACTCCAAGTTCCAAGTCTCTCCTACATCCATCTTTTTTATCTTGCCCTCTTGAGGAAAGCGTGGAACAAAGTCACTGATGGCTGCAGCCATAAAGAGATAGGGCTCTTTTTGTATGAGTTGCATAGTGTCTCCGTGCATTAATGAAGGTTGACTCATCTTTCCCTTTTTAGAGATACGTATAGAGTCTTTAAGGTAGTCATACATCTCAGCCGAGTCACTCACATCAATAGTATGAATGTGCATCGGCAGGTCAGACTCTTTACGTGTAGAGATGAGGTTGACATCTGCACCTTTTAAAAAGAGTGCTGTAGCAAGAGAAGAAGCCATCTTGCCACTTGAAAAGTTTGAGAGGTAGCGCACATCATCTATCTTCTCTATAGTACCACCACCTGTCACGATTACCATCCTGTCACTCCAAAAAGGTTCTTTTAAAAGGGTGCGTGCACTGTAAAAGAAAATGTCAAGAGGCTCTGCCATAGCACCATCACCAGTAGTCTGACAGGCCAACTCTTTCACTTGGGTGTCAATGACCTCATAATTAGAGACCTTTAACATCTTAAGTGCACCCTGAGTGATAGGGTTGTCTAACATGTTGGTGTTTGCGGAAGGAGCAATGAGTTTAAGACCTGGGTAGGCAAGGGCACACTGTAACAGCATGTTGTCTGCAATGGCATTGGAGAGTTTGGCGATGGTGTTCGCCGTACAGGGTGCGATGATAAAAAGGTCGGCCCACTGAGTTGCCTTGATGTGGTTATGATCATCCGCCCAGGATTCACTTACTTCATCCAAGACCTTGTTGCGAGAGAGCGTTTCAAAAGTGAGAGGAGTGACAAACTTCTTGGAAGCTTCACTCATTACCACTTTGACCTCTGCACCTGCTTTGACAAAGAGACGCACCAACTCTAAAGATTTATAGACAGCGATAGATCCGCTGACACCAAGTAAAACTTTTTTACCTGCTAAAAGGTTTTCAGGAATCTGCATCTACTTCTCCTTACCAAAGAACTTGTAAAAGAAGTTCTCTATAGTTTTGATCTTGGCACGGCTTAAGATAAGTACACCACTTTTGACCGTGTTAGACGTGAGGGTCGTTCCTGCGGCAACCATGACATCATCTTCGATGGTACAAGGCGCTACGATCTGTGAGTCAGAACCAACAAAGACATTTTTGCCGATAATGGTCTTGTACTTCTTTTTACCATCATAGTTACAGGTGATGACACCCGCACCAATGTTTGAGCCACTGCCGATCTCAGCATCACCAATGTAGCTGAGATGACCTGCTTTAACACCGTCTAATGTTGACTTTTTGACCTCTACAAAATTTCCTATGTGGGTGTCTTTTAGGTTAGACAGTGGACGCAGGTGCCCCATAGGTCCAACATCTGAATTATCCATCTTGGAGTCTTCCACTACAGAGTGGGCTTTGATGTGTGAGTTAATGATGTGCGAACTGCCACAAACACGTGCACCGTTCTCAACAACACACTCACCTTCAAATACCACACCCTCTTCGATGTAGATGGTCTCAGGCAGTTGCATAATGACCCCCTCTGCCATCCAGCGGTTTCGGATGCGACGTTGCATAATAACTTCTGCTTCAGCGAGGTCTATCTTGGAGTTGACGCCTTTAAAATGCTCTTCATCCACCTCTAAAGGTTCGATGTTAATTCCGTCATTTTTGGCCATAGCGATGATGTCTGTGAGGTAGTACTCACTCTGAGCATTGTCATTACTGAGTTGGGGAACGTACTTCTCTAAAACGGAGCGTTTGAAACTGTAGATCCCAGCATTCACATAGGTGATGGCAAGTTCTGCTTTATTGGCATCTTTTTGCTCAACAATGCGTTCAACACCATGTTTACCAATCACCACACGTCCATAACCAGAAGGGTCTTCAAGGTTGAATATAGACATGACAATCTCACTGTTGCTCTCTACAAAACCTTCAAGTGCATCTGCTGTGATCAGTGGCATGTCACCGTTAAGAACCAAAACTTTCTCATATTTGGCCTTGATACCCATGACTGCACCACCTGTTCCCGGGAACTGCTCTGCATCTTGAACGATAAAAGTGATGTTGTCGAAGTCAGCGTTAATAGCTTCTACGACCGCCTCTTTTTGGTGGGCCACCACAACGATGACATCGTCGGTAAGTTCACGTGCTGCTTTAATAGAGTGATACAACATCGCTTTACCACTGATGGTATGAAGCACTTTGGCCTTAGGCGATTTCATACGACTGCCCTTACCGGCAGCTAAGATTACAATAGAGAGTTCAGTTTGCATGGTTAATACTTTATATTAATATAGCTGTTATTTTAGCGTAAGAAGTTAAAACAGATATTTTAGGCATAATTTCGTCACTAAAAAACAGGTAGAGATGATGGAATGTAAACATTTTGGCAGTTGTGGCAGCTGCAGACTTTATGAAAACGGTTATGAGGGACAACTCCTTACAAAACGCGAAGAGATAAAAACACTTTTTGATGGGGTGTTTGATGATGATATGACCTCTTTTACTTCCTTGGAATCACATTACCGCGCCCGTGCAGAGTTTAAGATCTGGCATATAGAAGATGAGATCCATTATGCGATGAATCCTATGGAACGTGGCGCCAAGATGGTGCTCATAGAGGAATGTCCTATGGTTATTGAACCTATCGCTGATCTGATGTGGCCACTTTTAGAGAGTATCAAAGAGATGGAGATGGGCTTTAAACTTTTTGGTTTGGACTTTTTAAGTAGCAGTGATGGCGAGATCGCCATCTCTATGTTGTACCATCGACGTTTAGATGAAGACTGGAGTGAGCAGGCTAAGGTCTTGGCTGAAAAACATAACATTAAAATCATTGGACGTTCTCGTAAACAGAAGGTTGTTTTGGGTGAGGGTTTTGTGACAGAATCTTTAAATATCAACAATAAAATTTATACCTTTCAACACATAGAAAACAGTTTTACCCAACCCAACCCCCGTGTCAATGAGAAGATGGTTGGGTGGGCACTTGAACAGTTCAAAGGCATTAAAGGTGACTTGCTAGAACTTTATTGTGGTGCAGGTAACTTTACCATTCCTTTTGCAACACAGTTTGATAAGGTGCTCGCTACAGAAATTGCCAAATCATCTATCAATGCTGCCAAGAAAAACATGGAGCTTAATGATGTCTCCAACATTGAGTTTGTGCGTATGAGTGCAGAGGAATTTGTTCAAGCACTTGATGGTGTTCGCGAATTCAGACGGATGAGAGAGATAGACCTTAAAAGTTATGAGCTTACGAGCATCTTTGTCGATCCACCAAGAGCAGGTATGGACGAGGAATCTTGCAGTTTTGCCTCTCGTTTTGAACACATCTTATATATCTCATGTAATCCAGAGACCTTAAAACGTGATCTGGAGTTATTGACAAAAACACATACCATTGAGAGCATGGCGACTTTCGATCAATTCCCTTACACCCACCATATGGAGATGGGTGTTAAGTTACAACGCAAATAATTTAAGGGCGCCTTACTTTCTTTTTAAATACATCACGCTATACTAAAATTAAAACCATTCACGGGAGTCTTTGTGCCTAGTCCTTTTGTCAAACAACTTGCCACCTTCTCCTCTTCACAGCTTATTAACATCTTTGATACGGTCTTTAGTGAAGCGAGTGAAGGCATTATGGTAGAAGATATAAACCGTAAGGTCTTGGCTGTTAACGGTGCGATGTTACAGTTTTTAGGTAAAGATGAAGATGAGGTAATTGATAACAGTTCTCGTGACTTGGCCCATGCTATCAGTGAAAAAAACTATGATATCATCGATGAAAAACTCTCACATGAAGGCTACTGGCGGGGTGAACTTGAGATAGTAGGTGCCAATGGTCAAGGTAAGATGGTGTGGGCTTCCATCGAACAGGTCAGCTTTAGTGACAATGAACTTTGTAATGTCATCATGGTGACTGATATCTCCGAGATCAACAAGACACGTCAACAACTAGAGTATATCGCTACCCATGATACACTGACCAACCTTCCTAACCGTGTGCTTTTATATGATCGCTTGGCCGTTTCTATCTCTCGGGTACAACGTGCAGATGCCTTAGGTGCTGTTATCATCTTAGATATCGATAACTTTAAAGATGTTAATGACAACTTTGGACATGCTTATGGTGACAAGCTGCTTAAGATCTGTGCCAAAACTTTGACCGATAATTTACGTGCAAAAGATACTGTAGGACGTCTGGGTGGCGATGAGTTTTTAATTATAGTTGATGAATTTTATGCTTTGGAAGATATCGAAGAGGTGGCTAAAAAACTGCTCTCTATTTTTGACAAATTTATACGTGTGGATGATATGGAACTTGATCTTTCTGTGAGTATAGGTATCGCTCTCTACCCCTATAATTCTATTGAGGTAGAGACACTGATCAACCAAGCGGATATTGCCATGTATAGTGTGAAGCAGATGGGTCGTAACAACTACAGCTTTTATACTTCTGATCTTTCTGATCAGTCTCACCTTATCTTTAAAGTGGGACGGGGGATTAAACATGCCCTGCGCAGTGACAGTTTCTATATGGTCTATCAACCTCAAGTCTCACTGCAAACAGGAGAATTGACGGGGGTAGAAGCACTGCTGCGCTGTAGTGACAAACTTTTAGAAGATGTGAGTACAGAAGAGATTATAGAGGTGGCAGAAAAGAGCTCTATGATTTTAGAGATCGGTAAACGGACGTTAGCACTGGTTTGTGAACATATCGCGCAGTGGAAGCGTCAAGGCAGTCCCCATTGCCTTGTAGCGGTCAACCTCTCTCGGAGGCAACTCAGTGACAAAAATCTGGTCACTGTGATAACAGAGACCTTGGCACATTACGATGTGGGTGTAGAAAACATAGAGTTTGAGATTACAGAAAATTCTTTAGTTCAGAGTCATGACATGGCTCAGGAAAACATGAAAAAGTTACGTGAACTTGGCTTTTGTTTCTCTATAGATGATTTTGGAACAGGATATTCATCTCTTTCAAACCTGAAAAATTTTGCCTTAGATAAACTCAAGATAGACCGTAGTTTTATCACAGACATTATAGACGATCGTAATGATCAGATTATTGTTGAGGCGACTATCCGTATGGCTAAAAACCTGGGTCTTGTTGTGTTGGCTGAAGGGGTTGAAACGCAAGCTCAGGCATCACTTCTACGACAGTATGGCTGTGATCAGATGCAGGGATATCTTTTTAGTAAGCCCATATCGTCACAAGCGTTTGAGCTGTTAAAGTTACAAGACAATGGACATATTTTAGAGAGTAACAACTAATATTTCACCTATTCTAATAGATTAAAGAGAGGTACAGTCCTTGTTTTGGTCTGTACCTCTTTAATATTAAAATTTAATCCATACTAAACAAGTCGGGATAGTTGACTTTAAATATTTGTCGCTCTAAAATGTTCTCATAATTAAAAGGAGATGTTATGGCACAATCTTGTCCTTTAGCATTCCGTCAAATTGACGGTACCATCGCACGACTCAATGCACTTTCTGTTTTTATAGGGCTTATCTTTTTTTTAGTAAGCAACTCACCATTGGTTTTAATTTTTATAGGTGCTGACTTTACAGTACGTCTGTATGGCAACAAAAACTATAGTCCTATTTTTCAGTTCTCTAAATTACTCAAAAAACTTTTTAACTTACCAAGTGAGATGGTTGATGCTGGAGCCAAGAGACTCGCAGCACATTTTGGTCTTATCTTTGTGATGTTGGCCTTGGGTGTAAACTTGGCACATCTTACAGCTCTAACGTACATCATAGTGGGTGTTTTTCTTTTTTGTCTGACTTTGGAACTACTTTTTGCTTACTGCATTGGTTGTAAAATCTACTTTATATATCGTAAATTCGTTCCGGAACGTCTGTAATGGCAGGTATCTCTACACGAGGGATCTATGGTCTGGCTGCCATGCATGTCCTCTCTCATGCTACTCGAAGTCGCGCCATGCAGATAAAAGAGATCGCTGCAATGACACAGGTTTCTCACTCCTACCTTGAACAACTGCTCTCTGCTTTAAGAAAAGGGGGTCTTGTTACCAGTATACGAGGTGCAAATGGAGGTTATAAATTAGCCCATGGTGCGCATGAAATCACTGTTTTAGAGATTATTGAAGTCTTAGAAGGGGCACTCTGTAAAATAGAAGGAAATGTGGGTGCAAGTGTCATCTTAGAGTACTTTTGGGCAGATATTCATGAAAAGGTCAAAGGACTTTTTAGTCTTAAACTTTCAGAACTTGATCAGGCGTTTCAACCGTATCACTACGATATATAAACAAAATATGTAGTTTTTAATTAAAGCAGGGCCATTTCAATTTGTATTTAGTTTTCTTATAGTAATTTAGTTGTATCACTTAAGAAAGATGATTAAAATGAACATTGATGAAACAACCTTAGCTATAGTCATTACAATAATCCTTCTTTTAGGACTTATAGCCTACTCTTTTTTCTTTGCACCCCCTAAACATAAAAAGACAGCAGAGTCTCAAGCAGCATCTCTTAAAAACATGTTAGATGAATATGCTACTAAAGTACAGAGTGAAGAGTACTCTATAGATAAAAAATTTGAGTCACTGCATGAGACCATCCCTACCAAGCAGTATGCTATGTTTAGTAATGAAAGGGCTGTTAATGAGATGGGCCTTACCCAAGAAGAGGCAGACGAATTTGTTCTAGAATTGATCAAAGCGATAGAAGGTGAAGTGCCAAAAATCGAGGAAGGGATTATGAGGTCTGAGTATAAAGTAATAGAAGAGATCGTTCACACCATAACGGGTACCTCTTCAACTTTAGGTTCAGGTGGTGTCTCTTCAGCATTGATCAGTTTTTATGCTGCTATACAGCATCGTGATGATCTACAAAAACTCTATATCCATCTTCAAAATGTGAAGTATTATCTTGCGGAACTCAAAACATCAGTGGAAAAATAGGCGCTTAGCCTTTCAACTTCACGCATATCGTCTTCTAAACTGATGCAAATACGTGGTATTTAAATTAAAATCAATATAAAGAGTGTAGAATGTATCTTTGTATTAATCAATGTTATATCCCTCTCTGTGGTGAGATAACAACTATAAGGTAGAAAATGGCTAAGAAGCGACTTCTTGATAATGATGATGCACTGTTTGAACAGTATGACTTTGATGCGCTCAAAGAGGAACTTAACATCGTTGGTTTGGCTAAGATGCAAGCCCGCGAAAACAAGCCTTTAACAGACAGTACAACACTCGATGTAAATGAACAAAAAATTACCAGTTTTTTTACAGACAGACTCTCTTCAGTCAAGCAAGAGATCTTTAAAAAAGTGGCTTCGTATGACCATATGGCGATGCGTGTCAGTGATATTAGTACCATCTTGGCAGAAGCTAAGTATGCAAGTGAAGAGTTTGTACAGAACATCACAACCTTTCAAGAGAGTGCCCGTCAGCGGATTAAAGAGATAAAACATGAGTATCATGTACGTAAGATAGACCTCGACAAGTTTAAAGCCAAGCATGAGATTACACGTGAAGCCTCATATCCAAACTCTAAGATTCTTTATATCGGCATTATTATGGTGATCTTGCTGAGTGAGACCTCTCTTAACGCTTACTTTTTTGCTAAGGGAAATGAATTAGGTCTTGTTGGTGGTGCGGCGCAAGCTCTTATAATCTCTCTTATCAACGTGGTCTCCGCATTTTTTCTTGGAGGCTACTTGGTTAAAAAACTGAACCTTGTGAAAAAAAGCCCCGTAATGAAGTATGGTGTTTTAGCAACGCTTTTTGGTTTTATCGTAGTGATTTTCTTTTTTAACCTTTTGGTAGCGCACTTGCGGGTACAACTCGGTGTTAATCCAGAAACGGCTTATGTAGAAGCCATTAGGACCTTCATGGCGAACCCTTTCAGTCTGAATGAATTTGACTCCATTATCTTAGTCTTGGTGGGCCTTCTTTCATTTTTAATTGCCTTTACAGACTTCTATAAAATGGATGATGAATATCCAGGTTATGGGGCATTAGACCGTAAGTATCAAGAAGCTTTGATAGATTTTAACGAGCTTAAAGAGGAACTTTTAGAAGAGATAGAGAGCAGTTCAAAGTCGATTCTGAACCGTCTTGAAACCCAGCAGATGACCGCTAAGGTGATTATGCAGGAGTTGATGGAAGTCCCTATTTTCAGACAGAAACTTCAAGATCACTATAAAGAGTATTATAACTATTTAGACAACACCTATAATGCGATGTTGAGCCTCTATCGTGAAATTAACAATGACAACAGAACTGACGAAGCACCTGCTTATTTTAACGAGCGGTTGGTCTTAGATGAAGACCATGAGATAGAGATTGTTGATAATGAGTTTAAGATGCAACTTAAAGAGTATCAGTCTTCAGTTTTAGAGTTACCACATATTTTAGGGGAACAAAAACTTAATATCAATAAAACATTAAGAAGTGTTATCTCAGAACTAGACAATGCATCAGAGGCGGAACTTGG
>JALSUN010000040.1 GCA_027061425.1 Helicobacteraceae bacterium | reverse complement strand
ACATCTATCGCTTCGTAGCGTTCTAACTCTTCAACGACCTTCGTGTCTACTCTAATCGCTGAGTCGATGACCACGTTTTGTAGTTTAGAGACAATGTTGAGTTGAAGCGGACGGTTACCCGGATAACGTCTAACAAGACGATATAACTCTTCCAAAAGTTCCGTACTTCTGTCCATACGCAGACGAATTTTCAACATTTCAGGCGGTTTCTCTACAATCTTAGTCACTACCTTTTTAGCTTCTCTTTTTACCGTGTCAAGTGTAAAGATCTTTACAACACTGATACGGGTAAACATCTCAGTGTGGGTGACTTTTACTTTAAAGGCAACCGGTTCATCCAGATCCATCTGCTCCAACTGCTCGAGCTTGTCACTAAAGAGCATCATTTCGATATTTCCGTGGAAGTCCATGAGGTTCAAGATACCAAACTGGTTCCCTTTTTTAGAAATCTTCTTCTGTATCTCCTCTACCTTACCGATGAAAATAGCAGTAGATCCATCTGTGATGTTCTCTATGTCCGAAGAGAGGGTATAGTCAAGTTCATCCATACGTGCTCTGAAATCATCGAGTGGATGACCAGAGACATAGAAGCCTAGAGTATCTTTCTCAAAGTTAAGTATCTCCTTAAGACCAAATTCTGCCTCATCTTTGAGTGTAAGGTCTACTGTAGATATATCTTCATCATCTCCAAAGAGACTTCCTACTGCATTTTTCTTTGCTTGAGAAGCATCTTTGGCTGTCTGAATAATAAGTTCCATCTGACCAAGGATCGCACGACGAGAGAGACCAAAAGCATCAAAACCACCTGACTTAGTCACGGACTCAAACACGCGCTTGTTTACCTTTTGAGGTTCTATACGGTTAACAAAGTCTTTCATTGAGGTAAATTCACCATCTTCTCGCACTTCAAGGATAGACTCTACAGCAGCAGAGCCAACCCCTTTGATCGCACCCAGACCAAACAAAATGACATCACGACCATCTTTTTCTATCGCAGAAAACTCAAGTTGCGAGTGGTTAATGTCAGGTGGAGAAAGTTCGATCCCCATAC
>JALSUN010000039.1 GCA_027061425.1 Helicobacteraceae bacterium | reverse complement strand
CGCCGCATTAACATACTCTACCGCCAGTTCTGTTGCCCCGATAAAAAGCACCGTCACCGCTCCATGTTTGAGAAGGATCATAGTAGAGAGCCACCCCGGTTTAAACCCATAGAGTGTTGCGATCTCTTTAGTAAGTCTCACCCCTCGCCAGATCACAATAGCTGCGTCTAAAATGGCCAAAGGAGAGATGGCGGTAGAGAGTGCTGCTTGAGTAGAAGCGACTTTGATGCGCTCTTGAACCTTCTGGTCGATCACCTCAAGTACATCTTCATCAAGCTCTTTATAGATCGCTACATAGTCATGAGAACTGCTGATGCGCTCTTTTAAGACATTGGCACGTGCCTTAAAGGTCTCATCTTCGCCCTTTTCATATTGTGTTAACAGTGATAAGGTCAGAGGCACTATCTTTTTACTTGGCTCTTTATGCTCTTGTGTAAACTCTTTTTGGTGTCTAAAGGCACTCTTGAGCATCATCACCTGTTTTACATTTTTATAGGTCACCAAACTCAAGGTCGTCAACAGTAGTAAAAGGGCTATAAGATAGACGATGTCAAGCCAAGAACCACTCAGCAGGAGGTCATCAAAAGTGCTCACCGCATCGACTAAGAGCAGCGTCAGCACAAAGAGTATGAACATGGCCAAAACACCACGAAATGAGCTTAAAAAGCTTATAAGCGTCATAACACGCCCCTCTTGTCTCTGCATCTTCTCTTCAGTGACATCAAACGCTTCAGCCACACTACCCCCTTGAGCACTGTCAACAAAAGGTGCGACGACCTCTTCCTGCGTACCGCTCTCTTGAACCACTTCACTAAAAGGTTTAATACTCATAACAGATCTCCTAAAAGCTTCTCTACCACCTTATCCATGTTGATATGTTCTAAAGCATCTTGTGCACCATAACTGCGCTTGGGTGGTAAAAAACTTTTATAGGCGTAGTCTGCACTGCTCCATGATGTTTTTGAAGGGAAGTGTGCTGGCATTTCACCGGGATAGAGGTCATGTAACTGTCCATCCTCTTCTAAAACACCTCTCACAAAGGACAAAAGACGTCCCTCATACTTCTTCTCTATCGTTGTTGTAGATTTGAGCGCTGAGACCACTTGGCTATGGGTCTCTATGTGCGAAATGTCCAGTTCACGTCGAAGTTCACCCACCATCTCTTCTAGTAAGTTGGCAAAGTTTGCATGTTGAGAGGCCGCCACTTGGTCTGCCTTGGTTGCAACAAAAAGTACTTTTTTAATAGAAGGACTCAACCACTGCAGTAGAAAGTTTTTCTGGTTGTGGTCATAAAGGCTCAAGATGCTTTTAAGCCCCTCTCTCATATCTTTGTAGCAGTCATAACCATTTTCCAAAGACTCTACAACATCCACCAAAACCACTTGACGTTCAAAACCTTTAAAATGTTCAAGATGAATCCCCTTAACTACCTCATCAACATACTTCTCATAGCGCTTTTTATAGACAGAGACCAGTCCACTGCTTGCACCACCTATAGGGGCAAAAACAAGCATCGGGTCATTAGCAAGGTCAGCAGGCATAATAAAACGCCCGGGTGTTATCTGTGAGTAGTGCTCAGCCTTGAGCCTTGTTACTAAACTTTTATAGGTCTCATGAAGCTCTTTTTCATAGACACTGCCCACACTTTTAGCGTTAAGAGAGGCCACCATCTGCAAGTACTTCTCGGCTTCAGGGTGGTTAAGCGCTTTTAGCCATGCCAAACTCTGCAGTGACCAGTCTTCAAAACTCAATTCAAGCATTTTAAGGTCGAGCAACCACTCACCCGGATAATCGATAAGCTCTATGGTAAAGACCTTGTTACCCATAAAAGAGAAGTAGCTTTTACTCTCAAACTCTAAAAGAGTATGGGAGATGGCATCTGTTCCTTGGGGCCATTTCTGTTCATTTTTGAGTTGGTCTATAAAACTGTAGTAGTCAAAACGGCGGACATTGTGCAGAGGTGCTTTAAGTGTGGTTTTAAAAGTAGCATGCGCATGGGTCACACTCAGCAGTCTGTTTTGGTGAAGCAGTTGGTCTATAAGCGAAGTGATAAAAACCGTCTTACCGGAACGACTCAACCCTGTAATGGCTATTTTAATGGTGCCTTCACTAAAGACACTGCTCACTTGTGAGACAACTTCACTTGGCAAAGTTCGTATAGAATCTAAAATATTTTTTGGCATCATAACTCCTTAGTCACTCTATATTACTCTAAAAATGTGTAGATGTTGTGTGGAGGCTTACTTCTCATTTTCTGTTGTGTTAGACTTCTAGTAAACAACTTTTCCGATGTGCAATTCTAATGAGTGTAATCACTAAAATATCATTCTCTTTTAAATACACTATTCTATAATTTCCAGCTCTTTTACGAAACTTGCCTTTATGTTTACCTTTTAGCGCTTTGTTAACTTGCTTTTAAAGCAGCAACTTCTTCTTTAAGTCTTTCTGCAATCCAAACTTTAATAATTGACTGTCTTGTAACACCAATTTTTTTTGCTTCGTTATCTAAAGATTCAATGATCCATTCAGGAAAATCTACATTTACTTTTCTGGTGTCAGTATTTAACTTTTTCATATCTTTAAGTCTTATTGCTGTTGAAAAATCTAAATAATCACCAATATCTTCATTGTTGTCAAACTTTTCATCAAACTCTTTAGCTGTTATTGTTTTCATAATTGTACTCCTCATTTTTTCTACATCTTCTAACACTAATAATTCGATAAGTGTCATTTCTTAACGTATAGATGGCTGTGTAACATTTGTTTTTGAATATTGAAATTAATGCATACCTTATTTCATCATCAATAATATTGGCATGAACTACAAGTGCATTTTCATCTTGCCACAAGTTTTGTGCTTCAACAAAATCGATTCCATGTTTTTCTTTATTGATTAGACTTTTATTTTCATCATATTCAAATTTCATGGAATACCTTTTTTAGTATATAAATTATACTTTAATCATACTTCAGTTGTCAATAAATGAAATTTTAATTTGCAAGTCAGCATTTGCTGTATGAAAGAAAGGTGTCAAAAAGAAGGTGTCTAGGTTACCAATATTAAATTATTGAAATTACAATAAATCAGTGTACGTTCTCAAAATATTGAAACTTGATTAACCATTGAAGATGTTAATCTCACTTTTACTCTTCATCCTCAAGCATATGAACAGGAAGATCGCATGATGCTGACGACTCTTTACCAACAATCCATGCATATAATTTGGCTAACCATTTACTAAAACATAACATGATTAGGCCTCTTTCCTAAAACGTATCATTTTGAAGCGTTCGCCTAAAAGGTCTGGCATAATTAACATCTTCACTTTTTCTAGTTCTTGTTTGTAGATCTTCTCTTCTACATTTTTTTGTAACATCGCTAAAAGGTCTAAGATCCCCATGTTCACTAATGCTGTCATCTGTGCCTTAAGTTCTATGAACTCAACTCCTGCCTCTTCATAAGCATCTTTTACATGCTCAAAGGTAACATCATAAGTAATATCTGTCTTTTTAAAAGCCTCTTGTCGGTTGAGTTCTTCATCAAAGTAAGGGAAGACCTTGTGCTTGTCATAGACACGGAGTGAAAAGTCCGGACGGGCTTGCATCTCTCCATAGTCAAAACTCATAAACTCAAAAGTCTCTGCAGCATCTGCCATCTCTTTGGCAAACTCCTCATAACCTACAGCAATCTCACCACGGTCTTTATGGTACTTCTTAGCCTTCTCACTGACCCAAGCATCATCTACATCAAACTCTATATTTCCATCAGCTTCTACACGCCCTGTCTTGCTTTTAAAAAAGAGTTCACACGGGAAGGCATCGAAGATCTCGTTAGCAATGAAAAAGGCATTTTTAACATGGAGTTCTGTTAAGCTTTTGACATGCGAGATCTTTACAGCGTCACCAAAGCACTCTTGTAAATAACTGCGTTGTTGTTCTTGAAGTGCGTCATATCGCTCTACGATCACAAAATTAAAACTTTGAAGGAGTTCAGGTCGCAGGGTATAGATGAACTCTATAACATCTGCCGTAAAGTAACCATGGTGGGCACCGATCTCGCAGATGGTAGCAT
>JALSUN010000038.1 GCA_027061425.1 Helicobacteraceae bacterium | reverse complement strand
TTGTCTTCTATCTCGCCTTTGGCACTTAACATGAGAATGGGAGTTGTAATGCTGTTTTTTCTTAGTGCTTTTATGATCTCAATACCACTTTTTTTAGGCAGCATCCAGTCAATGATGATGACATCATAACTGTTGACAGTCGCCAGGTACTCACCTTCTTCTCCATCATCAGAACTATCAACAACATGACCGTCTTCTTTAAACCCTCTTTGCAAAAAAGAGCTGATGTTTTCATCATCTTCTATAATAAGCAGTTTCATAATTTATTGTACCTTATCCTTGAGTGTTATTACCACTGATAACTTAAACGCACACCTTGAACATCTTTCTCAACAAGAGGTGTGACTTGCACCCCTTTCCAAGGAGATACAAAATACCAGCTTGAGACTATGGCAATAGCAGCTCCTGCATAGACATCAATACTATGGTGGCGATTGGCATAAATCCTGCTGTAGCCTGTGTAAACGGCTGCCATGTAGGGCAAAATAGCATATTTCAGTCCATATCTCATATGTATAAAACTGGCACCCGCAAATGCACTTGAGGTATGTCCTGATGGAAAAGAGTCTGTATTGCTGCTGTCTGGCCGCTTCTCCCTCACGGTGTACTTTAAAAGGTATGTTGTTGTGAGCGTGGTTCCAAAACTTTTATAAAATTGTATCTGCCCCGTGTCATCGTCCAAATAGAGGGCTCAATTATTTTAAATCTTCTTTTAACAAAGGATCAGTGTCATAACACTGATCTCCAAAACGTTCTTCCAGCATTTCCAGTCTCTCCATTTTTGCATGATGATGAAGGTTGAGCAAGACAAATCTATAGGCAACATAGATGAGTATAGGCCAGGCTGCATACCAGAGTATAGCTTCTGTATAATCCATGATTAATCCTTTTTAGTAATGATGCGGGTCATTTTTGACCTCAGTTTCTGTGATCTTTTCACGATTCATAATACGCCACACCACAATAATATAGCCTAACACAAAAGGAACCAGCAAAGAGACGTATGACATTGCTGTCAATGTGTATTTGCTTCCTGAACTGTTTTCGATGGTAAGCGAACTCTGTATGTCTGAAAGAGAAGGGTAGAATGCCGTATGGTTGTAGCCTAGTATGAGGAAAAGAGACAAGACCACCATCACGACACCTGAACCTGCCGGCCAGATGCCTTTGTCACTTTTGAAAAAAAGAGCAAGTATGACACCCCAAATAAGCAGCAGTGTACCAATGACAGCAAGACCTGCCACGAGAGGCATTGCCATAAAGTTATGTAGGTATTTCATACTCTCCAGCGTGACGACTTTACTGACAGGGTCATAGTTGTACCCCTGCATGAGAAGAATATTTGCGATCACATAGACAAAGAGTATGAGAAAGATCCAGGTCTCATATTTAAGAACGGTACGTGCACGGTCAATGATCTCTGCTTGATCTACGGCATTGATAAAATAAAGTGCGGCAAGAAGACGTGATAGAAAAAAGAGCATAAAACCAAAAGCAACATTGAAAAAAACAAGTGCTGCTTCAAGCCCATAGCTTGGTACTGTCCAATGGGAAAGATGCATATCGTTCACGACAAAATGGCCACCGGTAAACAGTGTTCCCAGTGCTGTACCTATGAGAACAATACCCAGACTTCCGTTGATAAAAAGAAAAACTTCATACGTCTTTTCTCCAAAAACATTGTTAGGTTTTTTACGGTATTCGTAAGCAACTGCCTGAATAATGAAACAAAAGAGTATGGCCATCCAGACATAGTATGCACCACCAAAACTGGTGGCATAGAAAAGTGGAAATGCAGCAAACAGTGCTCCGCCGAACATCACCAGTGCAGTAAAGGTCAATTCCCATTTTCGCCCCAGTGTATTGACGATGAGGTCACGTTGTATTTCTGTTTTTCCCAGTGTCCAAAGCAGGGTCTGTCCTCCCTGCACAAATGTCATAAAGACAAAAAGTGCGCCCAACAGTCCGACCAGGAACCACCAATACTCTTGCAATGTCAGATAAGAAAGTGTTTCAAACATGCTTAGCCTCCTTTGGCCCAATTTTGATCTGGGTGGTCATAATACTGACCTCTGCGATAAGCAGTGCGGTAAAGAGAACCGCGAACATCCAGAACGTGATCATTACTGAACCGGAGGAGATGTTGGAGGTTGCCATACCCACAGGCAGCATATCCTGTATAGCCCAGGGTTGTCTTCCAACTTCGGCGGTGATCCAGCCTGCTTCCTGTGCCGCATACCCCATAGGGAGACTCAGTACCCCAGCCCATAGTGCCCAGCGTTTGGTATGGAGCTCATTGGTCATGGTTAAGTATAGAATGATCATAAAAAGAAGAATGAACCAGCTGCCAAAGATGACCATAGTGTGAAATGCATAAAAAGTGGTTGCCACAGGAGGGATCACTTCTTCAGGAGCTTTGAGGTAACCATATCCAAGATAGGCACTGTCTGCGTCGAATGCTTTGAGCGCTGCAGCCTGTGCCAGCTTGTCTTTTGATGCTTTTGCCTTTTTGTAGTTTGTAAGCGCCGTAACAGCTTTTGTCCCTCTGTCCATCTTTCCCTGTGCACTCATGATCTGTTTCTCTTTGTCACCGTAAACAAGTTGTTTAAGTCCCGGAACATAGGCATCAAGCTTGTGGTAGCTCAACACGGAAAGCCCGTAGGGAATGGCAAGTTTGAATAAAAAAGGATCTTGTGTATCATTGATTTTTTTGTTAGGATTAAGAATTCCAAATGCCACGATCTCTGCGCCGGGCTTTCCGTCATACAAACCTTCCATTGCTGCAAGTTTTACCGGCTGATGTTGTGCCACCTGCCTTGCTGAGTCATCACCTGTAGTGACATTGAAAAGCGATACGATCAACCCAAAACTGGCCGCGACCATAATGGAGCGTCTTGCAAACTGTATGTTGCGTTTTTTCAACAGGTACCAGCTGCTGATGGCTATGACAAAAAGTGCCGCAAGAACATAGCCGCCGCTGATAGTGTGAAGAAATTTGCTGTAGGCATTGGGGTTGAAGAGAATGGCCCAGAAGTCTGTCATCTCATTTCGCGCAGTATCAGGGTTGAAATGCATCCCTACGGGGTGCTGCATCCAACCGTTGGCGACAAGTATCCAGAGCGCTGAAAGGTTGGAGCCGACAGCGACAAGCCAGGTGGAGAGCAGGTGCGCCCGCTTGCTGACTTTTTCCCAGCCAAAGAACATGATGGCAAAGAAGGTTGACTCCATGAAAAAAGCCATAAGTCCTTCTATGGCCAGCGGTGCACCGAAAATGTCGCCTACGATCCAGGAGTAGTTGGACCAGTTGGTTCCAAACTCGAACTCCATGATGATTCCGGTTGCAAGACCAATAGCGAAGTTGATCGCAAGAAGTCCCATCCAGAATTTAGTGGTATTTTTCCACCATTCATCACCGGTTTTGACATAAATGCTCTCCATGATCGCTACTATAAAAGTAAGCCCCAGTGTTAGTGGTACAAAGATCCAGTGATAGAGTGCGGTCAGGGCAAACTGTGCCCGGGACCAGTCTACCAGGGAAGGGTCGAGGTGTTCCATTATTTTTTTCCTTGTGTTAGTTGCTGTAGTACATAATCACTACGCTGTTCATCATTGTTGAATTTTTCCTCTAAAATATTTGGAAAAAAAAAGTATTTGACCACTACAAAAAGAATAAAAAGTTTCACTGCAATGAATACCCACAATCGCTTTCCTAATTTCATATTACGAAACCCGTCTCGATAAAAGTGGTAAATTATTTTTAGCATTTTATTTTCTTTAATTGAATAGCTGTACTATAACGTATAAAAAAGATAGTAGCTGTTTGTTGACTAACATTTATACTTTATTTTGTATGGCAATATTAAACTCGCAATAAAGAGTGATTGCATCTGTAGGTTTTATTTCATTTTCTAGTATTTTTATAGTATAAAACATTATATATCCTTTATATTTATAATTATTAAACAAAGATATCAAAGTATCTTTGTCAATTTATCTGTCATCTCAAGTGCCCAGTCTGGGGGCATATGTCCTTTGTTGAAGTAGAGATAGTTATCGAATCCCCATTTCATCATCTTGGCGACTG
>JALSUN010000037.1 GCA_027061425.1 Helicobacteraceae bacterium | reverse complement strand
TAGAAGAAAAAGAGAATGGTATTTATGTCACAGGCCTTCCTATCGTGAACTACGACAACGATAAAGGTTTTGGTTATGGTGCTCGTGTGTATCTCTACAACAATGGGCATAAAGGTGATGAACTTTTTAGTCTCACGCCCTATAAGCAACAAGCCTTTTTGCAGTTTTTTCAGACGACCAATGGTTGGTCATACCACAAGTTTCACTATGATGCACCCTATATCAACGACTCACTGTTTCGCATCACTACTGACCTCACTTATGAAAAAAATACACAAGCTACTTACTTTGGTGTCACCTCAGCATCTCTACAAAACCTTCAAGACACCAACAACAAAAGCTACACCAAAGCAAGCGACCAAGAAGAGGCACTCATAGACCAAGGCAGTGAGTACTATAACCGCTTTTTACTAGTAAGACCCACTTTTGAGTTAAACATTGCCAGAGACCTTTTTGGTGGATTAATGCGTATAAGTGGCGGTGTCTATGTTTCTAAAGCAACCATCCATGACTACAACAACACCACGGTTCTAGACAAACATAACCAAGTCAGTAAACTGGCGGAAGACAAAAACACTATAGTAGGTTATGGAGGAGGATGGGACAACGCCCTAAGAGTAGGCCTCGTTTATGATTCTAGAGACTTCGCACCCAACCCTAAAAATGGTTCCATCCATGACATGACACTAGAGTTTTATGGTAAATACACAGGCAGTGAGTACACCCACCAACGTTACAACTTCTCAACAAGAAACTTCTTTACACCTGCGTCCCTGGACTTCTTTACACTTGCGCTGCGTGGCATATACAGTGTACAGGCAGGAGACACCCCTTTTTACAACAAAAACCAAATCGTTTTTGCAGATGACCAGACAACAGGACTAGGGGGACTGCGTAGTCTGCGCGGTTACCAACAAGACCGTTTTGTAGCCAATGTTAAAGTGTTAGGTAATGTAGAGACCCGTTTTAACATCTATGAAGCCCACACTTACGGACAAACGTTTGAGTTTATGGTGGTTCCATTTGTTGATGCGGGTAAGGTTTTTGATGATGTGAAAGAGACAGATCT
>JALSUN010000036.1 GCA_027061425.1 Helicobacteraceae bacterium | reverse complement strand
CTCAACTTTCGCACATAACCCCAAGCTCTTTTTTGGTGTAAGCGCTTAGTACAGCGATAATAGTGAGTATATTTTTATTGTCCTTGACAACATTTTCGATTTCAGCGATTTTTGTCAACAACTTCAAGAAAAGCTGCATAGAGATGGCAAGCGTTTCAAGTTCACATTCCAAGTCTCTGAAGAGTTCACCAAGTGTTTGTGGTTCGTGATTGATCCGGTTGATATAACTGACAAGATTGTAGGTAAACATAGAGATGGTGATACGTGCTATCAGTGCTTCATAGAGCCTGTTCTCCTCTTTTCCAAAGCCAAAGTGTTCTCTGAGGTCTTTATACCCTTGTTCTATATTCCAACGTTTTTTATAGGTGGCGATGATTTCTTTGGGTGATAGTGCGATGTCTGTTGATATAAAGACGAGAAGATCTTTACCTGTATGAAGAAAAACAAGTTTCACTTTCCCCAGTGCCTGATGCTCAACAATCGCATCGAAATAACGATAACGTATCTTTCCATAACTGCCATGAGACTTATGACGTACTTTTGAAAGTGTTGTATAGATGGCATTGAGTGACTTTTGTTTGCCTTTGAAGTTCCAGATACGTTCATTATTGGGTAGTCGTGCAATGACAGATATACCCATAGCCTCCGCTTCATAAAGGAAATCGGGTTTGGCGTACCAGCTGTCTACTAAAAGGTAGTCAGCAATGATACCTTGGCTAAGGGCTCTCTCTACCATCTCCAACGCTAAAGCGTTTTTGCCTTTAAGACCTTCTACCCTGCGTTGGTAAGCATTACTACGATGATGAAGAGACTTTGAAAAGGTGTTGATCTCCTTACGTCGATGTTTACCCATGCGAATAGCAAAGTCGACTTGGAAAGTAGAGTGGCTGTCACTAAAATTAAGTGAGACGACATTGAGCCCATTGACCTGACGGTGCTCTTTGTTGCTCCAGATATATTTGCAACTGCCCTCTATCTGTTTACCGCGTTTGGGCTCTACTGTATCATCAATGATCAATAAGCGGTGTTCACCAGCTCTGTGCAATGGTCGCACCCTCTGTATAAGAGCGTGAG
>JALSUN010000035.1 GCA_027061425.1 Helicobacteraceae bacterium | reverse complement strand
GCCAAACGTGAACAGCGTCCGCGTCTTATCTTAAACTACATCAAAAAACGTCGTAATGCTGTGGCACCGGTGACCAACCTGAGAAGCAGTGTTGAAAATGGTATGATCAGACTCGACTGGAAGAGACCGGACGATGAAGCTTTTAAAGGTGTTATTGTGGTTAAAAACCCATTCCATGTTCCTTCAACACCGTATGATGGCCAAAAGCTTTATGGTGGTATGGACGCCTATACTTTTGACAACTTTGGTGATACTGAGGTCTCTAAGTATTATGCAGTGTTCGCCTATGATGAAGTACCAAACTTCTCAGAACCAGCTGTCCTGCCTTATAACATTGGCTAAGTATGCTTAACACCATATTTACAGCGTTTGCCTTGCTCTTTATCGTAGCAATGCTGTTGCAAATTTTTACCATACAAGCATTTTTCACTGCTCTCGAAAAGGGGCATAAAGAGCTCTACGAAGAGATGGGAAAGCCAAGGTGGCGGATTCAACTGGCAGACGATAGCTTTAAAAGAGGGCTTAAATACATTCGAACTAAAGCTTTTCAAGAGTTAAAAGACAGTAAACTTGAAACAATTTACAAAAAAATAAAACGTACAGATTACGCTGCCATGGTATTTGCTTTTTTAGCAGCAGCGACACTTATATTTCAAGCAGTTACAGTCTCATAAGGATTGAATTGAAGACTCTATTTTTACTGTTTTTTCTACTTTCATCCTTATGGTCAGAAGAAAACAATTATCTTCGTGAACGACTTTCTAAACAGATGATTGCCAACGATAATCACTTTTCACTAATGCCCTACAAAAATAACTATATTGTCTATTCTCAACTGTTTTCTGGCGTCAATCAGAGCCCATACGAAGCTGCTTTTCCAACTTACCCTTTTCATTTTGAAGATTATGAGATGCAGCTTCAGGTCTCTTTGATGGTGCCGATATGGCTTGACATGTTTGGCTTTCCCTTGACAACCTATGTGGCTTACACAAACCGCTCCTTTTGGCAGTTTTTTGATATCGACGATTCTCAACCCTTTAGAGAGACTAATCATGAACCAGAGGTATGGCTGGCATGGTTTTATGACCAATACTGGGGTGATTTCAATGCAGAAATGCTCTGGCTGGGATGGGAACATCAATCCAATGGACAGTTCGCTGTGCTCTCAAGAGGCTGGAACCGTGCCTATCTGGACTTCTACTTTAACTATAAATCACTCTCTCTTTCTATTCGACCGTGGTTGGTCATGGGAGATGGTGCTAAAGAGGATGAGGCTTATGACTATGGGAAATATATAGGTAATGGTGAGGTACACGGTATCTACACGTGGAGACATATTAACATGGGAGTGACTTGGAGCTATAGCTATTCTGGATTGCAATATGGATCAATTAAAAGTGACCTGGAAATTCCTATAAGTCAATACGTCTCAGGATATGTGCGTTACTTCTATGGATATGGAGAGAGTTTGATTGATTATGATTACAAGTCGAATACCTTGAGCGCAGGTATTGTTCTGGACAGCTGGTGATCTCTACCTGTGTAGTAGATCGCTAGAACTCTTTCATCGCCCGCTTATTATTTTAATGCAAGATGAGCAAAAGCCCATCCTACGCTAGCCGCTGTGGCACTAAAGCTGTCCTTTCGTGACAGATCACTAGAACTCTTTCATCGCTCTAGCGATATCTCGCTTCATATCTTTTTCTTTGAGGTCATGGCGTTTGTCGTGTAACTGTTTACCCTTGGCGACACCTATCTGTAGTTTAACGATGTTCTTACGGTTGTAGTACATAGAGAGGGGGACGATAGTCATGCCATCTCTCTGTACAGCTCTAGACATCTTTGCGATCTCTTTTTTGTGCAAAAGGAGTTTCCGTGAACCCCTCTCTTCATGGCGGTAGTAGTGGTGGGTGGTACTGAGTAGACCAATGTGGGCATTAAAGAGCACCACTTCACCATCATCTATACGGATAAAACTGTCTTTGAGGTTGACCCGACCTGCACGAATGGCCTTGATCTCGCTACCTTTTAAGACGATACCCGCTTCATACTTCTCTTCAATATGATAATCATGATACGCTTTTTTGTTTTTAGCAATTGTCTCACCCATATAATGCCTCTGTTTATCTTTTGGTATGCACAGCATAACTCTAGAATATATTACTGTAATCATACACTAACTCTTATTATTACGCTACCAAATAAAGAGCGGAATTTTAAGAGTATTTGATTTGTATAAAAATGAAATGAAGTTCTATATAGAACTTCGTATAGTCTAAGAGTATGTCAATTCTATTTTGTCACTAAACGTAACATTATAATGAAAGTTATAATATATACTATTGAAATATAGTTATTTTCACAGTTGGCTCACACTTGTAATACATGCTTATGGCAAAGATACGAGGAAATGTAATGAAACAAGAATCAAATGAGAAAAGAGGATGCTCCATATATGCACCTTTTACATACTTTTTTTTAGAGAGTGTAGCTATATTAATGGTGGTTTATATTATTACAGGTGGTGAGATGATAAGCAGGCTAGGGATCATCTTATCTTTCATGGGATTACTATACCCTGCTATAAAGCTTCCTACCTTTGTTAAGCGTGTTGTGACATGTAGAAATTTTCGTGCACTTAACAAAGAACGTACTAGGAACGCATAAAACTTACAGCTTCAGCCTTTTTAAATAAGGTGTTCAGTAATGAGTGAAGGTAACTGCTCTAAAGATGTTGTCTGTGCCTTTTGAAACTGTGTACGGTTAAAAGTCTGTTGGCGTTTGGCCAACTGGGCAGTGTGAGTGATGATCTTCTCTACCATCTCCTCTTTGGTGACAAATCCATCAAGAAACTCTAAAACCTCTATAATACCTATGGCCTTCATAGCATTGTGGTCTCGGCCATATTTGTATTCTAACATGGCGACTTCATCCACTAGTCCCATCTTAATCATCTTATGGGTACGTTTTTCTATCCGTTGTCGTAACAGCTCTCTGGAGACATCGATGTTAAAGATCTCTATATCATTGATCACAGGTTGTGGTGGATGGGTTGAAAACCATTCAGTTGGTGAGCACTGAGACTCTATGGCAAGCAGTAACATCTTCTCTATACGATAAGCATCGCTTGCTCTAACGTGTTGCATGTACTCTGGGTCAAGTGTGTTGAGGTAGTTGTATGCTGTAGGCAGGTCATGCAACATTTTTGCGACTTGTTCTTTGGTCTGTTCAGTGTAATGGGGAAGTTCAGAGAGTCCTGCTGACATGCTTTTAAGATAAAAACTGGTGCCACCCACAATAATAAGGTTTTTACCATCTTCTTGGGCTTTTTGATAGACCTCTTGATATCGCTTTATAAAAATAGCAACATCAAAATGGCTGTTTAGGTAGATCTCATCAACACCAAAGTGTCTGATCGTTGCCAACTCCTCTTTTGAGGGTTTAGCTGAGGCGATGTCGATCTCTTTATAGATACTCAGAGAGTCTATAGAGAGGATGTAGGCATTATGTCGAAGTGCCATCTCAATGGCCAAATCGCTTTTGCCCGAGGCAGTAGGTCCGATAATGGCTATCTGTTTCATCTGCATAGTATAACAGTAATCTACTTTTGGCTAAAATAAGAGATGCTACATAATTGGTCTTTTTTAATACTACTGCTTTTGAGCCTAACAGGTTGCAGTAAAAACAACATTTTCCCTACAGATACCCACGTCTATGACTCACCAGATAACTACAGTAACACGTATGAAGAGTTCTATTTTCCGAGTTCTCAAAAGAGTCTGTTAAGAGGGTGGTTGTTCCGTGCCAAGGGTCCATCACAAGGTATTGTGGTAGTGACCAACGGTATGCACTATAACATGTCAGAACGTTTTAAAAAATGGACATGGGTGTTAGAGCAGGGGTACGACCTGTTTATCTATGACTTTAGAGGGTATGGGCGCTCGTTTGGAGAGGTCGATATGTTTGGTTTTGTGGATGATGTGACTGCTGCCATGCACTATGCCCATGACTTTAACCCTCAACTGCCCATGGTCGTTGTAGGACAGTCTATGGGTGGCTCTTTTGTCATAGACGCTGTGGCTAAAGAGGAGTACCCTTATGTGAAGTTACTCATTGTGGACTCTACGATGAAAGGTTTTGCTCCTGCTGCTGATGC
>JALSUN010000034.1 GCA_027061425.1 Helicobacteraceae bacterium | reverse complement strand
GTCTCACTAGTTGCTGTCTATGCCGTAAAAAAAGCAAAAAAGGATACTGTGTGATAACACTTAAAGAAGCCCTCAACCTCTCTAAAGAGGATTTGGCCACTTTTAAAGATGACCTTAAAAAGCAGATCGAAGCGCGCCCTGAGCTGAACGCTTATATTGATGTGAACAGTGTCGGTGAAGGTGTGCCGATCGCTATTAAAGACAACATCCAGGTCAAAGACTGGGCGGTGACGGCGGGTTCTAAGATCTTGGATGGTTACATCGCACCTTATAATGCAACCGTCATCAACAAGCTTTCTGATGCAGGTCTCTCTCCATTTGGTCGTACCAACATGGATGAGTTTGCTATGGGTTCAACTACAGAGAGCTCATGTTACGGAGCCACACAAAACCCTCATAATGCAGACTGTGTACCTGGTGGTTCATCAGGTGGTTCTGCTGCTGCTGTTGGTGCAGGTCTTGCTATTGCAGCACTTGGCTCTGATACAGGTGGTTCTATTCGTCAACCGGCTGCTTTTTGTGGTATCGTGGGAATGAAGCCGACTTATGGTCGTGTGAGTCGTTACGGTTTAGGTGCTTATGCAAGTTCACTGGACCAGATCGGACCGATGACACAAAATGTAGAAGATGCTGCCATCCTTTATGACATTATCAGTGGGCATGATGTGAAAGACTCTACCTCTTATGAGAACAACGACAAGGTCTCTGACAAGTTAGATGCTTCTCGTAAGTTGACTATCGCAATCATCCCAAGTCACCTTGAGGGTGCAAGTGATGATATTAAACAAGCATATAACAAAACAGTAGAAGCATTGAAGTCTGCTGGTCATACTATCGTTGAAAAGACGTTAATGGATGGTAAGTATGATATCTCTGCTTACTATGTCACAGCAACGGCTGAAGCGACGACCAACCTCGCACGTTATGATGGTGTACGTTACGGTAACCGTAAAGAGGGTGAAAACCTTAATGACCTCTACCTTAGAACCCGTTCTGAAGGTTTTGGTGACGAAGTAAAACGTCGTATCCTGCTAGGAAACTTTGTACTTTCCAGTGGTTACTATGACGCTTACTATGTCAAGGCACAAAAAGTACGTCACCTTATCAAAGATGAGTATGCCAAGATCTTTAAAGAGGTCGATCTCATCTTAAGTCCTGTTGCTCCGCGTACCGCTTATGAAGTTGGTGCTTTGGAAGACCCACTGGAGATGTACTTGAGTGATATCTATACCATCTCTGTAAACTTGGCAGGACTGCCGGCGATCTCTTTGCCGGTAGATACTGCCCAAAACGGCATGCCGGTTGGACTCCAACTTATTGCTGGTGCTTATGAAGAGCAGACACTGTTTGACGGTGCCCTCTCTTTAGAGACACAACTAAAATCAAATTCATAAACCAAGGAAAACACAATGAATATTCGTAAACGCGCATTGACATTCGAAGACGTTCTATTAGTCCCTCAGTACTCAGAAGTACTCCCAAGAGAAGTAAGCTTAGAGACTATGCTTACTAAAAACATCAAGCTTAACATCCCTATGGTCTCAGCAGCTATGGACACGGTAACAGAATACCGTGCAGCTATTGCGATGGCACATTTAGGTGGTATTGGTATTATTCATAAAAATATGGACATTAACTCTCAAGCAGACCAGGTCAGAAAAGTTAAAAAGTCTGAGAGTGGTATGATTGCTGAGCCCGTTACTGTGAGTCTTAGCACAACATTGACTGAAGCTGATGAGAAGATGGGTGAATACCGTATCTCTGCGGTACCTGTTGTTGATGAAGATAACAAGCTTTTAGGTATTTTGACAAACCGTGATATGCGTTTTGAAAAGGACTTCTCTAGAGAAGCTGGTAAGGTGATGACAGCAATGCCATTGGTTACTGGTACTATGGGGACGTCGTTAGACGAAGCAGCAGAAGTCATGCATAAAAACAAGGTTGAAAAACTGCCTATCGTTGATGAGAACAATGTTCTTGTTGGACTGATGACAATTAAAGACATTAAAAAGCGTATTGCCCATCCTAATGCTAACAAAGATGACTTAGGTCGCCTGCGTGTTGGTGCTGCTATCGGTGTGGGTCAGATGGACCGTGCACAAGCACTAGTTGACGCTGGTGTGGATGTTCTTGTACTCGACTCTGCACATGGGCACTCTAAAGGTATCATGGACAGTGTTCGTGCTATTAAAGCGGCGATGGATGTTGATGTTATTGCAGGTAATGTTGCTACAGGTGAAGCGGTTAAAGCTTTGGCTGAAGCTGGTGCTGACGCCGTTAAAGTAGGTATCGGTCCAGGATCTATCTGTACTACACGTATTGTTGCTGGTGTTGGTGTTCCTCAGATTTCTGCTATTGATGAGTGCGCTGTTGCTGGTCGTGAAGTCGGTGTGCCGATTATCGCTGATGGTGGTATTAAGTACTCTGGTGAGATCGCTAAAGCGCTTGCTGTGGGTGCGAGCTCTATTATGGCTGGTTCATTGCTTGCAGGTACTGAAGAATCTCCGGGTGATTTGATTAACTTCCAAGGACGTCAGTATAAATCATACCGTGGTATGGGTAGTATTGGTGCGATGCAAAAAGGTTCTAATGACCGTTACTTCCAAGAAGGTACTGCAGCAGATAAGCTTGTTCCTGAAGGCATCGAAGGTCGTGTTCCGTTTAGAGGTCCTATTGCGGGCATCATTCACCAGATGATGGGTGGTCTTCGCGCTTCTATGGGTTACTGTGGTTCTGAAAGTATCGCTGTCTTCCACGAAAAAGCGGAGTTTGTAGAGATCACTTCTGCTGGTCTTAAAGAGTCTCATGTTCATGATGTACAGATTACGGCAGAGGCACCGAACTACCACGTTTAGGCATAACCTAAACGTGTAATGTTGAATTTTTAATGATGAATGTTAAATGAAGGTGTGCTTTTTCAAAAGCGTTCATCATTCCTGCGAAGGCAGGAATCAACAAGTTTGATTAGAGGATATAATTATAGATAATCCGTCATCCAACATCAAATACGCTGGCTTTTGGAGTCGTACTATAGCGACTTTAATAGATATGGCTCTTTTTGTTGTACCCATAGCCCTTTTTGTCTACTTTTTAAGCGGTGGCAAACTCTTTGACTTCTCTGATTTTTCTTTGAGTATTGAGTTGGCGCAACAAGGTAATACCTTGGGTGCTTTACAACATATGCCTAAGCTGAGTGGCACTTGGGAACCTGTTTTGGAACTTTTGGTGGCAGTTATTACCATTGTGTTTTGGAAGCGTTGGGCGGGTGCTACACCGGGCAAACGTCTTTTAGGTATTCATGTGGTAGATGCGAAAAGTCTGGGTGAAATTAACAATAAGCAAGCCATAATTCGTTATATTGGCTATATCGTTTCAAGCCTTCCTCTGGGATTTGGCTTTTTAATGGTGGCTTTTCACAAAGAGAAACGTGCCTTACATGACATTTTGGCCGATACAGTAGTGATATACAGATAGAAATTTATAACAAGGTATTTAGGTACCTCTTTATAAGTCTCATATAAAAGGATAGATATGCATTTTCAGACAGAAGCTTTACACGCAGGTTACGACAAGGACACCCAGTCCACGATGGCAGTGCCTATCTATATGTCCACAGCATACGAGTTTCGTGATGTTGAACATGCAGCAGACCTTTTTGCACTCAAAGAACTGGGTAACATCTATACCCGTCTTAACAACCCAACTACTGACGTTTTTGAAAAGCGTTTTGCCGCTTTAGAGGGTGGTGAGGCAGCACTGGCAACTTCGAGTGGTATGTCTGCCATCTTTTACGCTATTGCCAACGCTGCAGAAGCGGGAGACAACATTGTCTGTGCTTCTCAGCTTTATGGTGGTTCGTTAACACTCTTCTCTCACTCACTCAAACGTTTTGGCATTGAAGCACGCTACTTTGATGTGCAAGATCCACAATCTGTGGAAGGCTTGATAGACGAGAAGACCAAGGTCATCTTTTTTGAGACCTTAACCAACCCAAGCATTGATGTGGCAAATATCTCTGCCATTACTGAGATCGCTAACCGTCATAACATCTTAAGTGTAGTAGATAACACGGTGGCAACACCTGCACTCTGTCAGCCTTTACAGCATGGCGTAGATGTTGTTGTTCACTCTGCTAGTAAGTACACGACAGGGCAGGGCCTTG
>JALSUN010000033.1 GCA_027061425.1 Helicobacteraceae bacterium | reverse complement strand
CGTCTGAAGGTAAAACCGTTAATGTCTTTACCTTGTATCTCAACATATATATACTTCATGTCGGGGTTTGAACGCTCTATGTAAACAGTATTGCTGTCAAGTACACCTTTAACCTTTGCATCTATACGTTTTGTAGTGACATTGTCCACAAATGCAACTTTAAGGCTCTGAGCATCATATAGTTTTTCGCCAAAGAGTACTACCTTAGAGAGAGAACCTATAACAGGCTTTATGGTTTTGGTCTCTGAGTACATAGGACCATGTCTACCCATGACCGTTGTCACAAAAGAAAAGCCATAGAGTTTTAACGGTGTATATCCTTTTATCCTGCCGGTAAAGTCTGAGCCTTTGTCAAACACCATGTGCCACTTGCCGTAAATAGGGAACTTAACAGTAATGACCGTGTCAGCAACACCATCTTTAACACTAACATTAGCATCATAGTCATGAACCACTAAGTCTCCGTTGGGATCATAGAGCTTTACGGTGGCGTTATGTGAGCGATTACGGTTTTGTAATGAGATAACCATGCCCAAGACGGTTGAGTCAACATAAAAGGTAAACTCTTTTTGGCCACTGTTTTGTTCATAAATAACATTATCCATATGGCTTAAACGAAAGTTTGCTTTACCCGCCATCTTCACCATAGTCTTGAGGTCGTACTTGAGTTTTTTGTTGCTCTGTTTAGCGTACTTCATCACTTTTTTAATATCACTGTCTTTATATTCTTGAAAGTGGCGGTTGTGGTCGGTGTAAAGACCACTCATTAGTGCGGTCGCTTCTACCTCTTTGGCGAAGGTTGGGGTAAGGCTAAAAAATAGTAAGGTAGTTAAGAAAAGTAGTCGAATAAACACTCCTTGATGGAGTATAGTATATAAAAAAAGTTAATATGTCTTATAGGTACATTAGTTGTGAGAGGGCGATAATGATGATAACTAAGACAAATGGAAAGAGGTGACTTTTGAAGAGCCATGGGTTGATCTTAAAAAACTTCTGGTTGAAACCTCTGATCCCAAGCCATAAACCAAAAAAGCCTTTTATGCTTAGCATAATTTGAAAACTCGTCAGTCCATCTGGACCTATCT
>JALSUN010000032.1 GCA_027061425.1 Helicobacteraceae bacterium | reverse complement strand
ACTAAAATAATTTTCCCACTGCTTGGAAAAAAGTGCTTTACCGTCATATTCGCGTATCGCTTTTTGAGCCATTGCAACTCCTTCAAAAATATTTTGAATGGATTATATCATGGCTTAACTATGCGCTCACTTCAAATTAATGTCTATGCTTTCCAATTATTTAAATGGGAGATTTAGTAACATTGAAGGCTGCCACCTTCTTGCCAAAGTAACTTATAGTTACATCTGAGTCAATATCTCTAGGAACTTCATAAAGTAGTCTAGACTCACAGTAATTTATATTGTAGAAGCGGAGTCTGAGTTGCATCTCATCACTCTCAGCAGCAACACATGATACGTTCTCTTTTTTGAGAGCAGTTGCTAACTCTTTTACGATGTTGTTATCATAAACGAAATGTTTGTGGGGGTTTTCTAATATGAGATAAATACTTTGGCTAAAGAGCAAGATAAAAAAGTGAATGACTAATATACCTAAACCTATAGTCAGCATTAAACGATAACGACGTCTAAACATACGTAGTCTCACACGATATGAACTGAAAAATGTTTGTGCTGAGAGAGGTAACAGAACCATAAGGTAAGGAGCAAAATCTTCTACGGGGATCTGCTGTCGAAAAGAGAGCAATAGTGAGACAATAAAGACGACACCTCCCACATGTAATGTTATGTCATACGCTTTAGTGACCATCTTTCGATAGAGGGTATAAACCATAAATATAAATACAACAGGAGAAAAAATACTTGCATAAAGCGCTAAGGTATCTAAAAAGTGACCACTTGGTCGTCCTGTAGTGTCAAAGCCATAAATATAATATGCAGTGGCAAAGAGAAGTGCTGTAAATGCCATATAAAAGGTGTTTCCTTTTTTAAAAGCATAGACAAAAAGTGCAAGATAGAGCCAGATAAAAGCACCATTTATGGCCAACAGCGTCACTAGAACAAAAGGGATAAGAGGACTTTTGATCTGGTAAAGATAAAGCAGTCCAAAGAG
This sequence comes from Helicobacteraceae bacterium, assembly GCA_027061425.1. Lineage (GTDB taxonomy): Bacteria > Campylobacterota > Campylobacteria > Campylobacterales > Sulfurimonadaceae > Sulfonitrofixus. The sequence goes on along the minus strand of JALSUN010000032.1, from coordinate 3,185 downwards.
AATTAAGATCATCACACCAGCACAGTTGACCAACAGTGCAGAACTGGTCACTCCTGGTAGCAGTATAAAGACCAAGACCAGCCATAGACGGTCACTGTCACGTTTTACATAAGGCTTTGAGACTTTAAACAGCAGTAGTGCCGAGAGTAAGTGGATGATAATCATCGGTACTCTCAACGCATAGTCATTTTCTCCAAATAGATAGAGAGAGGCTTGTACAATATAGTGTAAAAAAGTGTTGTCCAAAAAGACAACACGTGCTTCATACGAGGCAATGGAGAGGGTAGAAACTTCATAAAGAAGTACTAAGGCATCAACTCCTAACATTAAAAAAAGGAGGATGCGGGTGCTCATAGCTTTAGAAAATTTCCTATCATTTCATGACCAAACTCACTCATAATGGATTCAGGATGAAACTGCACACCATAAATAGGTCGGTCCTTGATTTTTAGTGCCATCATCTCGTTGTCATCTGTACTATAGGCCATAGGCTCTATAATCTCGGGCAGTGTCTCTTGTGCAACCACTAAAGAGTGATAACGCGTCGCTCTAAAAGTCTCTGGCATCTTGTCGAAAATGGCACAGTTACCTTTTGATTCTACGATAGAGGTCTTACCATGCATCATATGTTCTGCACGCACCACTTCTCCACCAAAAGCCTGCGCAATACTTTGATGACCGAGGCAAATACCAAAAATTGGTACCTCATCTTTAAAGCGTTCTATCACATCTAAAGTCACGCCGGCATCGTCTGGTGTGGCAGGACCAGGTGAGAGGATGATCTTTTCTGGACGGAGTGCCACGATTTCGTCCACTGTCAACTCATCATTACGGATCACTTTAAGATCAGCGCCCAACTCCAAACAGTACTGCACGATGTTGTAGGTAAAACTGTCATAGTTGTCTATCATTAAAACCATAGTTATCTTCTTGAAAATATATTTTTTGTATTATAGCAGAGCATTTTTAATACGCTTAAAAAGAGAGTGTTCCGAGTCTAAAATCTACACGATGCTTTTCAAGTGTATTGTCGTTGTAACGATATTCAAAGATAAGGGGCAGTGGTAGACGGTTCAGGATAAGGGTCTCTATCTCAACACCAAGGGTAGTCTCATTATAGTGGGTCTGCTCTTTCCAGCTGCTGGAGCTAAAGTAATCTTGAACACTGTAATGACGCTGTTTTACATAGATGCCTTCTTGGATGATGGAGAGTGGAAAAGTAAAAAACAGTGCCCTCGCATCAAACTGTTTATAGAGGTCAACACTCCCATAAACCACCTGTTTGACATAACGGGTATGTTCTAGTGAAGGCATCACCACACTGCTTGGATCGTTCACACTGCTTGTCGTAAAAGGAGAAAACTTCACCCCTTTTGTGTAGTTCTCTTGCTCAAAAGAACGTGTCTCTTTTTTATAAGCACTACGTACACCATGAAAATTAACACCGGCAAAAAACTTCGCAGGCAGATTATGCAAGAACTTATAGTCTCCACCATACGAGGCATCACCTCTATCCATAGCACCAAAAAGTTTCAACCCATTTGTGTAATTGTTGTACATAGACTGACCAAAACGCTCGTTGTGAGAGAGAGAAAGTTGCAGAGAGAGTGGTGCTCGATTGTTCACCTCATAATCTTGGTAATAGTTTAGAAGTAAGCTACCTCTGTCATATCCACGTTTAAGAAAAGGGAGTTTGGTATAGGCACTCACACCATATTTTCGCTGTGCTTTTTCAAAGGTAAGTGAAGTGTTGTACTCATTAGTGTTTAGGTTATAAACATAGTAATGGCTTTCGTTGGCACTTTTATAAACACCGTACATCGTGCCACCGAACTCAAAAAGATGGGCATCGTTTATGTAGTTTACCCCTGCCCTGCCCACTTCATCAGCACCCTGTGTCATAAAAAAGGTGATGGCATTACTTAACATAGGATCCATCAGACTCACACCTACAAAATATGTTGGTATGAGTTGTGAATTTTTATAAGTCGCACCTACCTGCACCAAAGCACCTGCCGTTTTTATGTGCGTATACTCTTCATAAGGTGATTCTAGTGTTACTTGAGTGGCCTTACTGCTCTCTGTCATCGTCAAACTATCTGCTTGCGCTTCAAATAGATGATCAGCATAAGGTCTCTCTTGAATGATCTCTAATGAAGTCGAGAGATACGCGTAATTTTTCTGATCGATTACTGCCAAAAGAGCTGTTTTTTCATCTATCAGACGGGCATCAACAATGTTATCTCCTTTCGAGACACGATAGAGTCTTCCATGATCATAACAAAAAAGAGTACTGCCTTTTTTAGAGTTGGCTATAAAATAGACCTTCCCGTCTCGACTCACATCACTTACAACACCATAATATCCCTCATAACTCAACACTTTTTCTCTATTATTATATAAAGAGCGCACCCGCCCCTCCTGTTTAAAATAGTAGATGTTGTCATCTCGGTCTATAAAAACAGAGGAGTTGACCCTATCATAAAAAGTATCACCGACGTAGAGTTGGGGTTGGTCAAACGATGAGGGGATGTCTATATAAACTTCAATACCATTTTGAAGATACCCCTCCACCACTTTAGAAGCACTGCCTTCTTTTATATGCCCATTTTTATCATACAGACCTATACTTCTTTGGGTCGCATTTTCATAGCCACTTGCCTGAGTATAGTAGGTATCATGAATGTTAATGACCTTTCCAGAAAGATATGAACCTCGTGAACGTTTCAGTTTGCCATCTTTTTTAAAAAGTTCTAGGAGTTCAGGAGCACGTTGGGCATCTGAAGTCAAAAAATAGATTTTTTCACAGTTGCTGTTGAATGGTACAAAGCTTTTTGAGGTTGCAATAAGCTTCCCTTCTGCCTCATGAAAGCCCTCTGCTTCTACTAAAAGAGAGCTATTAAACGCATCTACAAGAGCCTCATAACTTTCTCCAAATGTCTTTTCAAAACTCTTGTTGGTCTGAAAAGGCCAGAACCAGGATTCAGAGTGTTTGTAAAAGTAGCTATTGGTCTTTTCTAACCCATATTTTTGAGATAAAAAATACTGAAAGAAACCCCCAACGATGTAGTGTCTGTCATAAAAAGGAAACTCATGGGTGCGTTCGTTGTACAAAAACTGCGGTGTGATGTCTCCTGCTTTTGCCTGCAACAGCGTCTCCGCCTTAAAACGGCCACTATGCAGTC
>JALSUN010000031.1 GCA_027061425.1 Helicobacteraceae bacterium | reverse complement strand
AACTGGATCAACGGTCTTAACTTTAAAGATCCTGAGCGTATTAAATATATGAGAGCTATCGATGCTGAAGTAGTAGAAACATTTAAAGAAATGGGTTTCGAAGTAGTACAAACATCTACTGAAAAATAAACACTACACACTGAAATAAGGAGGATATCCTCCTTATTTACACGCTATATGCACTTCTTAATTCCCCCTATTTTTTACTCTTATTAGCCTTTCAACATTTTTTAGATAAAATCACGCAATTATATATTAAAGGATTGTAGTGAAAGTTACAGTAAACAAAGTAGATGATGCAAATATCATCGTAAGTGGTACACTTGATGCAGCAGCAATTGATGCAAATGTAGAGAAGCTGGCAAAGCAAGCAGCTAAAGAAGTGAAGGTAGATGGTTTTAGAGCTGGTAAAGTACCTGTTGCTGTTGTAAAACAAATGCATGGTGATAAACTCGCACAAGATGCTGAAGGTGAAGCACTTAGAGAGCTTATCGATGCAGGGATTGCTGAAGCAGGTATTGATGCTGCAGATATGCTTGGACAACCTTCATTTAAAAAATATGAGAAAACTGATGCAGGTATTGAAGTAGAAGTAGAAGTATCTACTAGACCAGAGTTTGATCTTGAAGGTTACATGGATGTAGTACCTGCCTTTGAAAAACCAAAAGCAGAAGACAAAGAAGTAGAAGCTAAACTTGAAGAGATGGCTAAAGAGCAAGCACCATTTACAAAAATCAAGCGTAAACGTATGGTAAAAGATGGCGATATGACACTCATCGACTTCGAAGGTTTTGTTGATGGCGTAGCTTTTGATGGTGGTAAAGCTGAAAACTTTAGTCTTAAAATCGGTTCAGGTCAATTCATCCCAGGATTTGAAGCGCAAATCATCGGTATGAAATATGATGAGCAAAAAGATGTTGTTGTAACATTTCCTAAAGAGTACCAATCAGCAGAACTTGCAGGTAAAGATGCAACATTTAAAGTAACGCTTCACGAGATTCAAGAGCAAGAAGAAGCTGAAATCAATGATGCGTTGGCACAAAAACTTCTTAATGATGAAAAAGCTACACTTGCTGAACTTAAAGAAAAA